>NZ_JAAAYH010000279.1:0-12156 GCF_018035285.1 Streptomyces sp. MK37H
GAACCGCTCCCGGCGGGCCCGTCCGCCGCGTGGGCGCGGTCCGCGCTCGCCACCATCGCCTCCGCTCCCCTCCGTCGCCGTACGGCTGGCCGCAGGCTGCTCATTCCGGCCCGCGAGTGGACCCGCGGTGGCGGCCATGGTACGTATGACGCTGGACGTTATACGTACAACGTCACTCACGACCCGCGACGCGCTCGCGACAACCCGGCGGAACCCACCGGAACCCACCGGAACCCGCAGGAAGGGGCAGGCAATGGCGGCTGGCTACGGGGAACTGCTGCGCACCCCACACGCGGCACGGCTGCTCACCGGCACGCTGCTGGGACGGCTTCCGAACGCCACCGCCGCCCTCGCCGTGCTGCTCTTCGCCCGCGCCGAGGGCGGCAGCTACGCCCTCGCCGGGGCGCTGTCGGCCGTCTACGGCGCGGCCAACGCGGTGGGCCAGCCGCTGCTGGGCCGGGCCGTGGACCGCCTCGGCCAGCCCCGGGTGATGTTCCCCGCCGCCGTGGCCTCGGCGCTCGGGATGGTCCTGTTCGCCGTCGTCGGGCTCGAGCCGCTGCCCGTGGCGTACGCGGCGATGCTGATCGCCGGGCTGTTCACCCCGCCGCTGGAGGGCGGGCTGCGGGCGCTGTGGCCCACGGTGCTGCGGCGCGAGGACCAGGTGCACGCGGCGTACGCACTGGACGCCGTGGCCCAGGAGGTGATGTTCGCCGTCGGCCCGCTGCTGGTCACCCTGTCCGTGGCCGTGTGGTCCGAGGCGGCCGCGCTGCTGGTCATCAACGCCGTCGGGGTCGCGGGCGCGCTCTCCGTCGTGGTCTCGCGGCCGTCGCGGCAGTGGCGCTCCGCGCCGCGCGAGGCCCACTGGCTGGGCGCGCTGCGCTCGCCCGGGCTGCTGGTGCTGCTCGGATCGTTCTTCTTCATCGGGCTCGCCCTCGGCGCCATCGCGGTGGCCGCGGTGGCGTACGCCGACGAGCACGGCGGCGGCGTGGTCTCCAGCGCGCTGCTCTCCGCCCTCGGCGTGGGCGCGCTGGTCGGCGGCATCGTCTACGGCGGCCGCACCTGGCCCGGCGCGCCCGAACGGCGGCTGCGGCTGCTCGTGGCCGCGCTGGCGCTGGGCTATCTGCCGCTGATACTGGTGCCGGGCGTCGCCACGATGACCGTCCTCGCCGGGGTGGCGGGCGTGTTCCTCGCCCCGGCGCTGGCCTGCGCCTTCGTCGTGGTGGACCGCCACGCGCCGTCCGGCACGGTCACCGAGGCGTTCTCCTGGCTGGTGACCACCTTCGTGGTGGGCAACGCGGTCGGCACCGCCGTGGCCGGCCCCGCCGTCCAGCTCGGCGGGGTGGTCACCGGATTCGCGGTGCCCGCGGCCGGTGGCGCGGCCGCGCTGGCGGTGCTGCTGGCGGCCCAGCGGTTCCTCCTGGACGGGCCGCGGCCCGTCGTCCAGCCGACCACGTACCCAACACCGGATGAACCTCGTGCGGAAAATGATCGCAACCATGCCGCCGAACCCGGTTTCAGAGCACGCCATCAGGCGTAATGTTCAGGCATGGACCGCCGCATTTTCGGGCTGGAGAACGAGTACGGCGTCACGTGCACATTCAGGGGACAGCGCCGGTTGTCTCCTGACGAAGTGGCGCGGTACCTCTTCCGCCGTGTTGTCTCCTGGGGCCGCAGCAGCAATGTCTTCCTGCGCAACGGCGCCCGCCTCTATCTCGACGTGGGCTCGCACCCGGAATACGCAACACCCGAGTGTGACAACGTGACCGAGCTGGTCACCCACGACAAAGCTGGCGAGCGCATTCTCGAAGGTCTGCTCGTGGACGCGGAGCGCCGCCTGCACGAGGAGGGAATCGCGGGCGACGTCTATCTCTTCAAGAACAACACCGACTCCGCGGGCAACTCCTACGGCTGCCACGAGAACTATCTGGTGGCACGGCACGGGGAGTTCTCCCGGCTCGCCGACATTCTCATCCCGTTCCTGGTGACGCGGCAGCTCCTGTGCGGCGCGGGCAAGGTCCTCCAGACCCCCCGCGGCGCGGTCTACTGCGTCAGCCAGCGCGCCGAGCACATCTGGGAGGGCGTCAGCTCCGCCACGACCCGCTCCCGGCCGATCATCAACACCCGCGACGAACCCCACGCCGACGCCGAGCGCTACCGCCGGCTGCATGTCATCGTGGGCGACTCCAACATGTCCGAGACCACCATGCTGCTCAAGGTCGGCGCCACCGACCTGGTGCTCCGCATGATCGAGGCGGGCACGGTGATGCGCGACCTGACCCTGGAGAACCCCATCCGGGCGATCCGCGAGGTCAGCCACGACATCACCGGGCAGCGCAAGGTGCGGCTCGCCAGCGGGCGCGAGGCGTCCGCCCTGGAGGTGCAGCAGGAGTACTACGAGAAGGCGGTCGACTTCTGTGAGCGCCGGGGCATTCGCACCGGCCTGGTCGAGCGCGTCCTCGAGCTGTGGGGCCGCACCCTGGACGCGATCCGCACCGAGGAGCTCGACCGGATCGGCACCGAAATCGACTGGGTGATGAAGTACCAGCTCATCGAGCAGTACCGGGCGAAGAACAACATCACCATGTCGCATCCCCGTGTCGCCCAGATAGACCTCGCCTACCACGACATCCACCGCCGCCGCGGCCTCTACTACCTGCTGGAGAAGCGTGGCCAGGCGGCCCGGGTCTGCAACGACTTGAAAATCTTCGAGGGCAAGTCGGTGCCACCGCAGACCACCCGCGCCCGGCTGCGTGGCGACTTCATCCGCCGGGCCCAGGAACAGCGCCGCGACTTCACCGTCGACTGGGTGCATCTGAAGCTCAATGACCAGGCGCAGCGCACCGTGCTGTGCAAGGACCCGTTCCGCTCGGTCGACGACCGGGTGGAGAAGCTGATCGCCGGTATGTGACCGGCGTACGGCTTACCTGCCCCTCGGGCCCCGTGCGTTCTCCGGACGGGGCCCGAGTCACGTCGTAGAGTGGCGCGCATTGGCCATCGCAAGATCTACCTAACGAGGACTCCGTGCGTCGACGCTCCGTACTCCTTGCCGTGCCCGCGGGCCTGCTGACCCTCGCGGGCTGCGGTGACGATGAATCAGGGTCCGACAAGACCAAGCCGTCCCAGGAGCCGACGAGCCAGAGTCCTTCACCTGCCCCCAGCGGCAAGATCGTCTCCGGGCCGGTACCGCCCATTACCGCGGGTAAGAAGTTCGGTGAGAAACCGAAGGTCGCGAAGGGCGCGGGGAAGCCCTCGCAGAATCTCGCGGTCAAGACGATCAGCCAGGGCGACGGCAAAAAGACGGTCAAGGGCGACTGGCTCCAGATCAACTACCTGGCGCAGATCTGGGACACCGGGAAGGTCATCGACAACACCTTCGACAAGAAGAAGACCGCCGCCTTCCCCGTAGGCAAGGGTCAGGTCCTCCCGGGCTGGGACCAGGGACTGCTGGGCCGGAACCTCGGCAGCCGGCTGGAGCTGGCCGTCCCGCCCGCGTACGCCTACGGCAAGCAGGGCCAGCCGCAGGCCGGTATCAAGGGCACCGACACGCTGGTCTTCGTCATCGACCTCGTCGGCGCATACAACGCCAAGAGCTCGGCCAAGGGCGACAAGGTGGAGCAGACCGACCCCGACCTGCCCAAGGTGTCCGCCAACACCGACGGCAAGGCGCCCAGCATCACCGTCCCCAAGAAGTCCGCGCCGAAGAAGCTGGTCTCCGAGTACGTCATCGAAGGTGACGGCAAGGAGGTCAAGAAGACCGACGCGCTGCTCGTCCAGTACAAGGGCGTGCTGTGGGACGGCGGCAAGGAGTTCGACTCCACCTACAAGCGCGGCGAGCTCGCCCAGTTCTCGCTCCAGCAGGTCGTCAAGGGCTGGTCGCAGGGGCTGACGGGGAAGAAGGTGGGCAGCCGGGTGCTGATCGTCGTGCCCCCGGACCTGGGCTACGGCAAGGCGGCCCAGAAGGGCATCCCCGCCAACTCCACGCTGGTGTTCTCCGTGGATATCCTGGCGGTTCTGTAGCCTGTGCGGGTTGCCCACCACGTCACAAGGAGCAATTTCGTGAGCATCGAGAAGCCCGAGGTCGACTTCCCGGGCGGCGAGCCGCCGGCCGAGCTGGAGATCAAGGACATCTGGGAGGGCGACGGGCCCGCGGCCAAGGCCGGCGACAACATCGCCGTGCACTATGTGGGCGTCTCCTTCAGCACGGGTGAGGAGTTCGACGCGAGCTACAACCGCGGCACCCCGCTGCGGATCCAGCTCGGCGTGGGCCAGGTCATCTCCGGCTGGGACCAGGGCCTGCAGGGCATGAAGGTCGGCGGCCGCCGTCAGCTCATCATCCCGCCGCACCTCGGCTACGGCGACCGGGGCGCCGGTGGTGGCCGGATCAAGCCGGGCGAGACGCTGATCTTCGTCTGCGACCTGGTCTCCGTCTGAGACGGCCCGTCCGTCGCGCCGAGGGCTCCTGCCAGTGAGCAGGGGCCCTCGGCTTTTGCCGCGCGTCCCGGTAGCGGTACGGTCACGTGCGTAAGGTCACGAAGAAAGGGCGTCGATGGCGATTGCCAAGGCCGAGCGGTTGATGAACCTGGCCCTGTGCCTGCTGGGAACGCGGCGTCCGCTGACCAAACGGGAGTTGCGGGGCTCCATAGAGGCGTACCTCCAGACCGACACGGCCAATGACGAAGCGTTCAACCGCATGTTCGAACGCGACAAGGACGATCTGCGGGAACTCGGCCTGATCATCGAGACGGTGGAGGGCCTCGACGGCGAGATCGGCTATCTCGCCCGCCGGGACAGCAACCGCCTCCCGCCGATCACCCTCGACGCCGAGGAGGCCGCCGCCCTCGGCCTCGCCGCCAAGGTCTGGCAGCAGGCCCGGCTCGCGGGCGCCGCCAGCGGCGCGCTGCAGAAGCTGCGCGCCGCCGGGATGCCGGTCGCCGAGGACCCGTACGACACGCCCGGGCACAGCGCGCTGGAGCCGCGTATCCCGGTCCATGAGAGCGCCTTCGAGCCGCTGATGCTCGCCTGCCGCGACCGCCGCCCCGTCGTCTTCGACTACCGCAAGGCGAACGCCGCGCGCCCCGAGCAGCGGCAGGTCGAGCCCTGGACCCTGGAGTGCTGGCGCGGCCACTGGTATCTCGCCGGATGGGACCGTGAGCGCGCCGCCGAGCGGGTCTTCCGGCTCTCCCGGATCACCGGCCGGGTCCGGCTGCGGTCCGGCGCGTTCACCGCCGAGGTGCCCGACCACGTCACCGTCCGGGAGACCGTGGAGAGCTGGGCGGGCGAGACCGCCAACGGCACCGCCCGGATCCGGCTGCGCTCGGGCCACGGCTACCCGCTGCGGGCGAAGGCGCTGTCCACCCGGGCGGACGGGGACGGCTGGGACGAGCTGGAGATTCCCTACGGGCACGGCCTGGACGCCTGGCTCGTGGAGTTCGGCCCGGACGTGGTCGTACTGGCGCCCGAGGAGCTGCGGGCGGATGTCGTGGACCGGCTGCGCGCGGTCGCCAAAGGCTGAGGGGACGGATCGACTTTCACCATGGCCGGAAACGCCATTGACCAGACCCGGCGGATGCTCTCCCTGGTGACGTATCTGCGCGAGCGCCCCGGCGCCCGCGTCGCCGACGTCGCCCGGGCCTTCGGCATCAGCGAGGACGAGCTGATCGCCGACCTGGATGTGCTGCCGCTGTGCGGCACCAGCTTCCGCGGCGGCGATCTGATGGACATCGACACCGACGGCGAGCGGATCTGGTGGCACAACCCCGATGACGTGGCCGAGCCGCTGCGGCTGGCCGCCGACGAGGCCACCGCGCTGCTGGTCGCCGCCCGTGCCGTCGCCACCCTCCCCGGGCTGCGCGAGGGCGACCGGGACGCGCTGCTGCGGGCCACCGCCAAGCTGGAGGCGGCGGCGGGCGAGGCGGCGGGCGCCAGCTCCCGGCTCTCGGTGATCTTCGAGTCGGAGGGCGGGGTCTTCGCCGACGTCGACCGTGCCATCTCCGAGCGCCGCAGGCTGTGGCTGCGCTACTACTCACCCGCCCGTGACGAGATCACCGAGCGCGAGGTCGACCCGATCCGGCTCTTCGCCGTCGGCCGCACCTACATGGAGGCGTGGTGCCGCCTCTCCGAGGCGCGGCGGACCTTCCGGCTGGACCGGGTCGTCGAGATCAAGCTGCTGGACGACGCGTCCGATCCGCCGCCGATCGAGCTGCGCGACCTGTCGGAGCTGTCCTCCGCGCTGGTGCAGACCGGCGCCGAGGACCCCGAGGTGGTCGTCGAGGTCGGCCCCGGCGGACGCTGGGTCGCCGAGTACTACCCGCACGACAGCGCCGATGAGCTGCCCGACGGCGGCCTCCGGATCACGCTGCGCGCGCCCGACCCCGGCTCGCTGCGGCGCCTGGCGCTGCGCCTGGGCAGGGACGGCAGGATCGTCTCGCCGCAGGAGCTGGCGGACAGTGCTCGGGACGCGGCGCGGCAGGCGCTCGCGGCGTACGGTGAGTGAAGGGACGCACACAGTGACCGCACGGGGGAGTGCCACGTCGGTGATCTTCAAGGCAGCCTGTCCGCAGTGCCGCGGCCGGTTCGAGCTGGCCGCGGGCGCCCTGCGGCTGGCCATCGGGGCCAGCCACCGCACCACCTTCTACTCCTTCACCTGCCCCGACTGCGGAACCGCGGTGCGCAAACCGGCGGGGGAGCGGATCGTGGAGCTGCTCACCGGCGGCGGGGTGCGTACACTGCGGCTCCACTCCACCGTCTAGGCTCTGCCGCATGCTCTGGCCGATGCTCGCCCTCGCCCTCGCCTTCTGCGGAATCGCCGTTCTCGCCGTGCTCTCGGTGCGGGTCTACGCGGAGGTCCGCAGGCTGGCCCGGCAGGTGTCGGCCAGCTCGGAGCGGATCACCCGGGCCGCGGAGGACCTGGAGCGGGCCACGGCTCCGCTGGGGTCAACCGTCGACGCTCTGCGTCGGCAGTGACAGTCGCGCTGCGTCGGCAGTGAAGGGCCGCTCCGCGTCGGCGGTGAGGGCCGCCGCTGATGGGCACTCTGCTGCCCCACAGCCAAGCGGGGTACGCTGACAATTCGTGGCCCCGGAAACGAGGCGGAGGGCCGCAACCCGGAGTCCGCACGGGGATTGCTTACGGTTTACCCCCGCGCGCTACGATCGCTGACAGCACGGCTGCCGGACACCTGTCCGACCGGTCGGGCAGCCCCACCCCCAGCCGCCTCGGTGAGAAGGTAGACGCTTATGCTGTTCGGAAAGATCGGCGTTCCCGAGATTCTCCTCATCCTTGTCGTCGTGCTGCTGCTGTTCGGTGCCAAGAAGCTTCCGGACATGGCGCGCTCGCTGGGCAAGTCGGCCCGGATCCTCAAGAGCGAGGCGAAGGCCATGAAGTCGGATGGTCAGCAGCAGAGCGCGCCGGCCGACCCGCCCCACCCCGGTCAGGACGACGCCACTCACCGCACCATCCAGGCCGCGCCCGGAGACGTGACCAGCTCGCGCCCGGTGTCGGAGCCGAGCGACACCACCAAGCGCTGACCCAGGGCCACTTGAAGGCGGCGCGAAGGGCCGCCACCGGACGCACGAGATGAGGACGTGGGTTGCTCAAGTCTGCCCGCAAAAAGGAGAAGGACCCCGAGGGGCGGATGCCCCTCTCAGAGCACCTGCGTGAGCTGCGCAACCGGCTGCTCAAATCGGTCCTGGCGATCTGTGTGGTCACGATCATCGCGATGTTCTACTACATGGACATCGCGAAGTTCCTGATGCGGCCGGTGCTGGACGCCGTCGGCTGTGGCGGGGTCTCGTTCTCCGACCTCACGGGCAAGGGAGGCACGGGGGGCAAGGGTCACGACTGCGCCTACTTCACCGTGAACGGTCTGCTGTCGCCGTTCACGATCATGCTGAAGGTCTCCTTCACGACCGGTCTGGTGGTGGCCACTCCGGTCTGGCTCTACCAGCTGTGGGCCTTCCTCGCGCCCGGGCTGCACCGCAATGAGAAGAAGTACGGCCTGTTCTTCGTCGGGCTGGGCGTACCGCTCTTCGTCGGCGGCGCGTACTTCGCGTACCTCATCCTGCCGACCAGCGCCAAGGTCCTCATCGGCTTCACCCCGGAGGGGGCCAACAACCTCCTCCCACTGGACGACTTCCTCGATCTGCTGGCCCGGATGGTCGTCGTCTTCGGGCTCGCCTTCGAGCTTCCGCTGCTGCTGATCCTGCTGAACTTCACCGGCATCCTCAGCGGACGCCGGATGCTCGGCTGGTGGCGCGCCATGATCATGGGCATCACGGTCTTCGGCGCCATCGCCACTCCCAGCACCGACCCGATCGGCATGTTCGCCCTGGCCGGGCCGGTCGTCGTGCTCTACTTCGGCGCCGTCGGCGTCGCCCTGCTCAACGACCGGCGCAAGGCGCGCCGCCGGGCCGCCGACCCGGACTTCGGCCTGAGCGACGACGAGGCGTCCCAGCTGGATCTGACCCCCGAGGCCGTGTCCGCGCCCAGCGCCATGCCGGAGCTCACCGACGGGGACGACTCCGGCCCCACTCGGCGCAACGGCTACGACGACGTCACATAGCCATATGCGGCCATTTCCGCTCATATCCGGCCGTACCCGGCCATGCCCGCCCGCCTGTGGCCGCCCATCGGGCGGCCCGGTGGGCGGCTCGGCGAGCGGCCCGGTCCGGCGGGCCGAACAAAGCCCCGATAAAGATCGCGTGCGCTGTCGGAGGTGGCCGGTAGGCTCGTAGATACGATGACCGACGAGCTATCTCCCGCCGAGCGCTATGCGGCGTCCCGCGTCCGGGCCGCCGAGCAGGCCACCCCGCTGGCCCCCTTCCGCGAGATGTACGACTTCGAGCTGGATCCGTTCCAGATCGAGGCGTGCAAGGCCCTGGAGAGCGGCAAGGGTGTGCTGGTCGCCGCTCCCACCGGCTCGGGCAAGACCATCGTGGGCGAGTTCGCCGTCCACCTGGCGCTGACCCAGGGCCGCAAGTGCTTCTACACCACGCCCATCAAGGCGCTGTCGAACCAGAAGTACACCGACCTGGTGAAGCGCTACGGCGCCGACCAGGTCGGCCTGCTCACCGGGGACAACAGCGTCAATTCCGAGGCCCCGGTGGTCGTGATGACCACCGAGGTGCTGCGGAACATGCTCTATGCGGGCTCCCAGTCGCTGCTCGGCCTCGGCTATGTGGTGATGGACGAGGTCCACTACCTCTCCGACCGGTTCCGCGGCGCCGTCTGGGAGGAGGTCATCATCCACCTCCCCGAGTCGGTGACGCTGGTGTCACTCTCCGCGACCGTCTCCAACGCCGAGGAGTTCGGCGACTGGCTGGACACCGTCCGCGGAGACACCGAGGTCATCGTCTCCGAGCACCGTCCGGTGCCGCTGTGGCAGCACGTGCTGGCCGGGCGCCGGATGTACGACCTGTTCGAGGAGAAGAACGGCCAGGACGGCGACCAGGGCGGACGCCGCGAGGTCAACCCCGATCTGGTCCGGCTGGCCCGGATGGAGAACAGCCGCCCCTCCTTCGGCCGCGACAAGCGCCGCGGCCGCAATATGCGCGAGGCCGACCGGGAGCGCGAGCGCCGTCAGCGCACCCGGATCTGGACCCCCGGCCGCCCCGAGGTGATCGACCGGCTCGATGCCGAGGGGCTGCTTCCCGCCATCACCTTCATCTTCAGCCGGGCCGGCTGCGAGGCCGCCGTCCAGCAGTGCCTCCACGCGGGGCTGCGGCTCAACGACGAGTCGGCGCGCTCCCAGGTGCGGGCCATCGTCGAGGAGCGCACCGCCGGGATCCCCGACGAAGACCTCCATGTGCTGGGGTACTTCGAATGGCTGGAGGGCCTGGAGCGGGGCATCGCGGCCCACCACGCCGGAATGCTCCCCACCTTCAAGGAAGTTGTCGAGGAGCTCTTCGTCCGCGGCCTGGTCAAGGCGGTCTTCGCCACCGAGACCCTCGCCCTCGGCATCAACATGCCCGCCCGCTCGGTGGTGTTGGAGAAGCTCGTCAAGTGGAACGGCGAGCAGCACGTCGACATCACCCCCGGTGAGTACACCCAGTTGACCGGCCGAGCCGGGCGGCGCGGCATCGACGTCGAGGGCCATGCGGTGGTGCTGTGGCAGCGCACCATGGACCCCGCGGCGCTCGCCGGGCTGGCCGGCACCCGTACGTATCCGCTGCGCTCCTCCTTCAAGCCGTCGTACAACATGGCGGTCAACCTGGTCTCCCAGTTCGGGCGGCACCGCTCGCGCGAGCTGCTGGAGACCTCCTTCGCGCAGTTCCAGGCCGACAAGGCGGTCGTCGGGATCTCCCGTCAGGTGCAGCGCAACGAGGAGGGCCTCGAGGGCTACCGCGCCTCCATGACCTGCCACCTCGGCGACTTCGACGAGTACGCGCGGCTGCGCCGCGAGCTGAAGGACCGTGAGACCGAGCTGGCCCGGCAGGGCGCGGCCCAGCGGCGCGCGGCCGCCGCGGTCGCCCTGGAGAAGCTCCGCCCCGGCGATGTCATCCACGTGCCCACCGGCAAGTTCGCCGGGCTCGCCCTGGTGCTGGACCCCGGGCTGCCCGCCGGACGGGTGGGCGGCCACCGCGGCATGGAGTACCACGACGGGCCGCGGCCCCTGGTGCTCACCGCCGAGCGGCAGGTCAAGCGGCTGGCGTCGATCGACTTCCCGGTCCCGGTCGAGCCGCTGGACCGGATGCGGATCCCCAAGTCGTTCAATCCGCGCAGCCCTCAGTCGCGCCGCGATCTGGCCTCCGCGCTGCGCACCAAGGCCGGTCACCACGATATGCGGCGCCACCGCAAGGAGCGCTCGCCCGCCGCCGACGACACCGAGATCAGCCGGCTGCGCGCGGCCATCCGCGCCCACCCCTGCCACGGCTGCAGCGACCGCGAGGACCACGCCCGCTGGGGCGAGCGCTACCACCGGCTGCTGCGCGACACCCGGCAGCTGGAGCGGCGCATCGAGGGCCGTACGAACACCATCGCCCGCACCTTCGACCGGATCTGCTCCCTGCTGAGCGAGCTCGGCTATCTGCGCGGCGACGAGGTCACGGACGAGGGCAGACGGCTGGCGCGGCTGTACGGCGAGCTGGACCTGCTGGCCAGCGAATGCCTGCGCGAGGGCGTCTGGGAGGGGCTGCCCCCCGCCGAGCTCGCGGCCTGCGCCTCCGCGCTCGTCTACGAGGCGCGGACGGCCGATGACGCGCTACCGCCCAAGCTGCCCACGGGCCGGGCCAAGGACGCGCTCGGCGAGATGGTGCGCATATGGGGGCGGCTGGACGCCCTGGAGGAGGAGCACAAGATCAACCAGGCGGAGGGCGTCGGCCAGCGCGAGCCGGATCTGGGCTTCGCCTGGGCCGCCTACCGCTGGTCCTCCGGCCACGGGCTCGACGAGGTGCTGCGCGAAATCGACATGCCCGCCGGTGACTTCGTGCGCTGGACCAAGCAACTGATCGATGTGCTCGGCCAGATCGCCGCGGCGGCCCCCGAGGGCACGGTGGCGCGCAACGCCCGCCGCGCGGTCGACGGGCTGTTGCGCGGAGTCGTGGCGTACTCCTCGGTCGGCTGAGCCCGGCGCCCACCGCGGTGGGCTCAGGCCGGATCGTAGGTGAAGGGGAGGGTGTTGCTGTTGCCCGCGGGGGTGTGGAGCTGAACATTGACGATTCCGGCCGCATGGGCCGGAGCCGTCGCCACGGCCAGGTTGTCCGAGAGGACGCTGAAGGAGGCCGGGACCCCGCCGAAGGTCACGGAGTCGGTGTACGTGAGGTTGGAGCCGTTGATCGTGACGGAGTCGCCGCCCAACGACGAGCCCTCGTCCGGGATCAGCGAATTGATCACCGGAGCGCCGAGATAGGTGTAGTACGGGTTTCCCGGGCCCAGGGTGCTGGTGCCGCCCGGCGTGGTCACGGTGACCACGACCGTGCCGGTTCCGGGAGGAGCGGTCGCCGTCAGCTGGTTGTCGGAGATCACGGTGAAGCCGGTGGCGAGGTTGGGGCCGAAGTGGACGGCGCTGGCCAGGGCCAGACCGCTGCCGGTGACGGTGACGGAGTTACCGCCGGTGTCCGGACCGAACTGCGGGCTCACACCGGTGACGACCGGGGCGGCGACATAGATGTACGACAGCGGATTGCTGATGCCCCCCGGCGTGGTGACGGTCACGTTCACCA
>NZ_JAAAYH010000028.1:0-42603 GCF_018035285.1 Streptomyces sp. MK37H
CGCGCGCATCGTCCGGGAATCGGTGGGCAACTCTGCTTCCGCGGCCCTTTCCGGGCATCGGGGGTCGCGGGAGTCGGAGGATCGGAGGAATCGAGATGGCGGACATCCGGACGGGCCCCGGTCGCACCTTCGCCGAGCCACCGTTCTCCGCGTCCAGGGCGGGGTGCGGCTCCTGGGGTCTGACCCGCTCGCACGGGGGCAGGTCGCCGCCATCGCGGGCGTCCGCGAGCACCCGTAAGGGAAACGCGGGAAACGCACGGAACGCAGGGAACGCGGAAACAGCGCGATGTCCGAACGATCTGAGTGAGCTGTGGTGATTCATTGAGCGAAACGGGACGGGTGAGGTCGTACGGTCGCGCGGTGGCGTGTCAACGCCATCGCGCGATCGTGCATGATGCCGGCGCTTCGGCGTTCGTTCTTGACAGCGTCGATTTATCTGACGGATAGTCAGATTGCTTTCTACGGCAGACATGCGGCAGGGGAAGCGATGACGCGTGATGACCTGGACGTTGACCCGGAAGAGCTGTACGGACGGCTGAAGGCGTACGAGGGGCGGACGGCCGCGAGCGGCGGCGCGGGCAGGGACCCCGTCAACGAGCCCATGATCAGGCACTGGTGCGAGGCGATGGGCGACACCAACCCCGCCTATCCGGCCACCGCACCGCCCACGATGCTCCAGGCGTGGACGATGGGCGGGCTGGCCGGGCACCCCGGCGGTTCGGCCCGATCCGAGGCGTATGACGAGCTGCTGGCGCTGCTCGACGACGTGGGCTGCACCTCGGTGGTGGCCACCGACTGCGAGCAGGAGTACCTGCGGCCGCTGCGCCCCGGCGACCGGGTCACCTTCGACGCGGTCATCGAGTCGGTGTCGGCACGCAAGACCACGAAGCTGGGCACCGGGTACTTCGTCACCACCCGGATGAACGTCCGCGCCGGGGACGGGGAGCTGGTCGGCACCCACCGCTTCCGCATCCTCAAGTACGCACCCGCGCGGCCCGAGAAAGCGGCGAAGCCGGAGCCGGAGCCGACGCGAAAGCCGGAGCCGACGGCCGACCGTCCCCGCCGTCCTCGCCCCGTCATCAACCGCGACAACGCCGGTTTCTGGGAGGGTGTCGCCCGGCATCAGCTGCTCATCCAGCGCTGCCTGGACTGTGCCACCCCGCGCTTCCCGTGGCTGCCGGGGTGCGGGGCGTGCGGCTCCCAGCGGTGGGAGGCGTTTGAGGCGTCCGGCGCCGGCACGGTGTTCAGCTATGTGGTCATGCACCATCCGCCCTTCCCCGCCTTCGACCCGCCCTACGCGGTCGCCCTGATCGAGCTCGCGGAGGGCGTGCGGATGGTCAGCGACATCACCGGGGTGCCCTACGACAAGGTGCGCATCGGCATGCCCGTCGAGCTGGAGTTCCTGCGCGTGGACGAGGAGCTGGAGCTGCCGGTGTTCCGGTGCGCGGAGGCGTAACGGATGACGCGAGGAGGCGATCGTATGACGGTGCGTACGGGCGATGAGCTGCCCCCACTGCGCATCCCGATCACCCGGACCCTGATCGTCGCCGGTGCCCTCGCGTCCCGGGACTACCAGGATGTGCACCACGACGCCGAGGCGGCCGAGGAGAAGGGCTCCCCGGACATCTTCATGAACATCCTCACCACCAATGGGCTGGTCGGCCGGTACATCACCGATCACTTCGGGCCGCCGGCCCGGCTCCGTAAGGTCGCGATCCGGCTCGGGGCGCCCAACTACCCCGGCGACGAGATGGTGCTGACCGGCCAGGTCACCTCGGTCGCGGAGGGCATGGCGGAGGTCGCCGTCATCGGTAAGAACGGCATCGGCCACCATGTGACCGGCACGGTCACGGTGCAGCTCCCCAGCGACGCCCCGGGAACCGGCGACGCCCCGAGGACCGCCCCCACCACCACCCCGGACACCCCGCGATGAGCGCCCGCAAGCCGGACACCCTGGGCGGCCGGGCCGCCATCGTCGGCATCGGCGCCACCGAGTTCTCCAAGGACTCGGGCCGCAGCGAGCTGAAGCTGGCCGTCGAGGCCGTCCAGGCGGCACTGGACGACGCCGGGCTCACCCCGGCCGACGTGGACGGGCTCGTCACCTTCACGATGGACACCAGCCCCGAGATCACCGTGGCGCAGGCGTGCGGCATCGGCGATCTCACCTTCTTCTCGCGCGTGCACTACGGCGGCGGCGCGGCCTGCGCCACCGTGCAGCAGGCCGCGCTCGCCGTCGCGACCGGTGTCGCCGAGGTCGTGGTCTGCTACCGCGCGTTCAACGAGCGCTCCGGGCGCCGCTTCGGCTCCGGCGTACAGCACCGCGAGCCGTCCGCCGAGGGTGCCGCGCTCGGCTGGTCGCTGCCGTTCGGGCTGCTGACCCCGGCCTCGTGGGTCGCCATGGCCGCCCAGCGCTATCTCTACGCCTATGGGCTGACACCGGAGGTTTTCGGCCATGTGGCCGTCACTGACCGGCGCCACGCGGCCACCAACCCGGCCGCGTACTTCCACGGCAAGCCGATCACCCTCGCCGAGCACGCCGCCTCCCGCTGGATCGTCGAGCCGCTGCGGCTGCTCGACTGCTGTCAGGAGACGGATGGCGGCCAGGCGATCGTGGTGACCAGCGTGGAGCGGGCGCGTGACCTGCCGCGACCGCCCGCCGTGATCACGGCTGCGGCGCAGGGCGCGGGCCGCGGCCAGGAGCAGATGACGAGCTTCTACCGCGACGATCTGACGGGGCTCCCCGAGATGGGGGTGGTCGCCGGTCAGCTGTGGCGGGGCAGCGGGCTGACCCCGGCCGACATCGACGTGGCCATCCTCTACGACCACTTCACGCCGTTCGTGCTGATGCAGCTGGAGGAGTTCGGCTTATGCGGGCGCGGCGAGGCGGCCGGATTCGTCGCCGAGGACGCGCTGCCGCTCAATACGCACGGCGGTCAGCTCGGTGAGGCGTATCTGCACGGGATGAACGGGATCGCCGAGGCCGTCCGCCAGATCCGCGGCAGCTCCGTCAACCAGGTGCCGGGGGCCGCCCGCACCCTGGTCACCGCGGGCACCGGGGTACCGACATCCGGGCTTCTCCTCGGCGCAGACGGCTGACTCGCGCGCGTGTCGGCGGTATCGGGCCGCCGAGGTCCACCTTCACTCGTCATATGACCCGAAGTAAGCAGAGCAGATGGCAGATCACGGGCTGGGCCACCGGTCTGGCCGCGGCGCTCGCCACCGCGATCGCCGGTGCCACCCCCGCCGCCTCGGCGGAGGTCCTGCCCGACCCCCGCCCGCTGGGCGCCAAGGTCTTCAAGGGCTGGGCCTTCGACACCTGCCATGCGCCGTCCCTCGCCACCCTGCGCGCGTGGAACAGCTCCCGCTACCGCGCTCTCGGCGTCTACTACGCGGGCCGCGGCCGGGCCTGCGCCAGCCAGCCCAACCTCACCGTCTCCTGGATGCGCGGCGTCAAGAGCATGAAGTGGCAGGTGCTGCCCATCTTCGTCGGCTCCCAGTCTCCTTGTGTCCGCAACACCAACAAGAAGCACGTGCCCATCGGCAGCAAGCCGTTCTCCCAGGGGCAGGCGGAGGGCAAGGACGCGGTGGCGCGCGCCAAGGCGCTCTCCCTGAAGAAGCGCAGCGCGCTCTACCTCGACATGGAGGCGTACGACCTGAAGCGGACCAGTTGCGCGGCCAAGACGCTCTCCTTCATCCGCGGCTGGAACCGCGAGGTCCGCTCGCGCGGCTTCTTCCCCGGCTTCTACAGCAGCGCCGAGTCCGGGGTGCGCCATATGGAGCAGGCCCGCCGGGCCGGGGTCCACGACCTGCCCTCCGTGATGTGGTTCGCGCGGTGGAACGGGAAGCCGTCGCTGTACGGGGAGTCGACGCTGGCCAAGAGCGCGTGGAATCCGCACCGCCGCATCCACCAGTACCGGGGCAACATCGATGTGACGCACGGCGGCCGGACGCTGCGCATCGACCGCAACAAGGTGGACGCACCGGTCGCGATCATCAAGTGAGCGCCCGCGGGCCGCCCTCGGGAAGAACGTGGGTCGCCCTCGGGAAGAGCGTGGGCCGCCCTCGGGAAGAACGTGGGGCGCCCTCGGGAAGAACCCTGACCGTCCGACCGCCCCCTCCCCCCGCAGGAGGTGGTGCCGGCACCACCCGTACAACCTGAGGCTGATTGCCCTTCGGCACTTATGGCCGATCCGCTCCGACCTGCTCGCTCCTAGCGTTGAGCCATGACCACGACCGTGTGCACAGGCGTATCCGCCGCCGCGTTCCCGTCGTTCACCTCGTACGTACGGGCGCGGGGGCCTGTGCTGCTGCGCACCGCCCGCTCGCTGACCTCCAACGCGTGCGACGCCGAGGATCTGCTGCAGACCGCGCTGACCAAGACGTACCTGGCGTGGGAGCGCATCGAGGACCACAACGCGCTGGACGGCTATGTGCGGCGCGCCCTGGTCAACACCCGGACCTCGCAGTGGCGCAAGCGCAAGATCGACGAATTCGTCTGCGAGGAGCTGCCCGAGCCCGAGACGGTGCCCGCGCCGGACCCCGCCGAACGGCAGGTGCTCCGCGACGCGCTGTGGCGGGCCGTACTGCGGCTGCCGGACCGTCAGCGGGCGATGGTCGTCCTCAGGTATTACGAGGACCTGAGCGAGGCGCAGACGGCGGAGGTGCTCGGGGTGTCCGTCGGCACCGTCAAGAGCGCGGTCTCGCGCGCCCTCGGCAAGCTCCGCGAGGATCCGGAACTCGGCCACGCGGCATGATCGCCTGATCGACGCGATGGCGGCGCACGCGGTTGCACGGGGGCTGACCGGCGAAACGGCAGGGGAAACAGCAGGGGGACCGACGGGGTCCGGGGGGTAGTGACATACCAGGTGGTCGGCTGCAGAATCGGCGGAACCTCTACCCGCGCGTAACCGGAACCCTGGAGGCCCCGGTGCTCAGCACGATGCAGGACGTACCGCTGACCGTGACCCGCATCCTCGTGCACGGGACCCTCGTGCACGGCCGCACGGCCCATGTGACCACCTGGACCGGAGAGGGCGAGCCCCAGCGACGCAGCTTCCACGAGGTGGGGGTGCGGTCGACCCAGTTGGCGAACGCGCTGCGCGATGAGCTCGGGGTCGAGCCGGGGCAGGCCGTGGCCACCTTGATGTGGAACAACGGCGAGCATCTGGAGGCGTATCTCGCGGTCCCCTCCATGGGCGCCGTACTGCACACCCTCAACCTCCGGCTGCCCGCCGATCAGCTCGGCTGGATCGTGAACCACGCCGCCGACCGCGTGATCATCGTCAACGGCTCCGTACTGCCGCTGCTCGCCCCGCTCCTCCCCACCCTCACCACCGTGAAGCACATCGTGGTCGCGGGCCCCGGCGACCGTTCCGTCCTGGACGGCTGTGCCGCCCGGGTCCATGAGTACGAGGAGCTGATCGAGGGGCGGCCGCAGCGCTACGCCTGGCCGGAGATCGACGAGCGCCAGGCCGCGGCCCTCTGCTACACCTCAGGTACGACCGGGCACCCCAAGGGCGTGGCCTACAGCCACCGCTCCATCTATCTGCACTCGATGCAGGTCAACAGCGCCGAGTCGTTCGGGATGTCCGGGGGCGACATCCTGCTGCCGGTGGTGCCCATGTTCCACGCCAACGCGTGGGGCACCCCGCACGCCGCCTTCATGGCGGGCGCCTCGATGCTCATGCCCGACCGCTTCCTCCAGCCCGAGCCGCTCGCCGAGATGATCGAACGCGAGCGTCCTACCCTCGCCGCCGCCGTCCCCACCGTCTGGCAGGGGCTGCTCGCCGAACTCGACGCGAGGCCGCGCGAGGTGAGCTGTCTGCAGAACGTCTTCATCGGCGGCGCGGCCTGCCCGCCCTCCCTGATGAAGGCGTACGGGGAGCGCCACGGCATCCACGTCGTCCACGCGTGGGGCATGACGGAGACCTCGCCGCTCGGCTCCGTGGCCCATCCGCCGGGCGGTCTCCCGGCGGAGGACGCCTGGCCGTACCGGCTGACGCAGGGCCGCTTCCCGTCGTCCGTCGAGTGCCGGTTGACCTCTGCGGACGGCGAACTCGTGCCGTGGGACGGGAAGACGCCGGGTGAGCTGGAGGTGCGCGGTCCGTGGATCGCGGGCGCGTACTACGGAGGGGCGGACGGCGAGCCGTTCCGTCCCGAGGACAAGTTCACCGAGGACGGCTGGCTGAAGACCGGCGACGTCGGCACCATCAGCCCCGACTGCTATCTGACGCTGACGGACCGGGCCAAGGACGTCATCAAGTCCGGCGGTGAGTGGATCTCCTCGGTCGAGCTGGAGAACCAGCTGATGGGCCACCCGGAGGTCGCCGAGGCGGCGGTGGTGGCCGTGCCGGACGAGAAGTGGGGCGAGCGGCCGCTGGCCACGGTGGTCCTGACGGACGGCGCCACGATCGGCTACGAGGGCCTGCGGGCCTTCCTCGCCGAACGGGTCGCGCGCTGGCAGCTGCCGGAGCACTGGGCGGTGATTCCGGCGGTGCCGAAGACGAGTGTGGGGAAGTTCGACAAGAAGGTCATCCGAAAGCAGTACGCGGATGGGGACCTGGATGTGACCACGCTGGGCTGAGGAACGCCGGGGACCGGGGGCGCGTCGGCAACGTGGCCACCTTAAGGGGACCCCGTGGGCAATGCGGCCGCTGTAAGGAGGCGGGTGTCTCCTTACGGCGGCCTCCTTACGGCGGCCGTACGTAACCGGCGCGGGCCGCGGGCGTCAGTTGGTGCCGATCTTGGCCAGCAGGTCCACGATCCGCGACTGCACTTCCGCGCTCGTCGAGCGCTCCGCGAGGAACAGCACCGTCTCGCCCGAGGCCAGCCGGGACAGATTCGCCGGATCGATGTCCGCGGAGGTGTAGACGACCAGCGGGGTGCGGTTGAGCAGTCCGTTACCGCGCAGCCAGTCGACGATCCCGGCCCGGCGGCGGCGTACCTGCATCAGGTCCATCACCACCAGGTTCGGCCGCATCTGGGCCGCGAGCGAGACCGCGTCCGCGTCCGTCGCCGCGCGGGCGACCTGCATCCCGCGCCGCTCGAGCGTCGCCGTCAGCGCCATCGCGATCGGCTCGTGCTCCTCGATCAGCAGCACGCGCGACGGATGCTGCTCGCTGTCGCGCGGGGCGAGCGCCTTGAGCAGGACGGCCGGGTCGGCGCCGTACGCCGCCTCCCGCGTCGCCTGGCCGAGCCCCGCGGTCACCAGCACCGGCACCTCGGCGGCGACCGCCGCCGTACGCAGCGACTGCAGTGCGGTCCGGGTGATCGGCCCGGTCAGCGGGTCCACGAACAGCGCCGCCGGGTACGCGGCGATCTGCGCGTCCACCTCCTCACGGGAGTTCACGATCACCGGACGGTAGCCGCGGTCGCTCAGCGCCTGCTGGGTGGACATGTCCGGCGCGGGCCACACCAGGAGGCGGCGCGGGTTGTCCAGCGGCTCCGGCGGCAGTTCGGCGTCGGGCGGCGGGGTGCGGTCGTCGACGATCTCGACGGCGCCGTTGGGCCCGTCCAGCGGCTCCGGTCCCTCGGCGCCCTCGTCCGGCGCGCCGATGGCGAACGTACGGCCGGAGCCCTGCGACGGGCCCACCGCACGCTGCGGCTGCGCCCCCGGCCCGGGCTGGGGGCGGGGCTGGGCGCCGGTCTGCGGACCGGGGTGCGGCTGCGGACCGGGGTGCGGCTGCGGTCCGGT
This sequence comes from Streptomyces sp. MK37H, assembly GCF_018035285.1. NCBI lineage: Bacteria > Bacillati > Actinomycetota > Actinomycetes > Kitasatosporales > Streptomycetaceae > Streptomyces > Streptomyces sp. MK37H. Next base: position 7,694 of record NZ_JAAAYH010000028.1, read on the forward strand.
GTGGGGCTGCCGGCCGCCGTGCGTGGGCTGCCCGGGGTGCGGCTGCGGGCCGGTGTGCGGATGCGCCCGGTCGCCGGCCGGCTGCAGTTCGGCCGAGGTGCCCTGGTCCGTCATCTCGGGACGGGCGGCCAGCTTGCGCCGCCTGCCGCCCCCCGTGCTGGTGCCTCCGGAGGGCGTCTGCGGCTGACCCTGCGGCGGGCGTCCCTGCGGCTGGCCTTGTGCGGGCCGGCCCTGGGGCTGCTCCCCCACCTGCTGGGCGAACGGCACCCCTTGGCCCAGGGTGCGCACGCTGATCGCGCGCCCCTGGGTGGTGTCGGCGTTCGGCGGGGCCTCGGCGGGCAGCGGCTGCGGACGGGGCTGCGCGGGCGCGTCGGGCCACTGCGCAGGGGGCTGCGCCGGCTGCTGGGCCGGCGGGCGCCCGCTGGTCTCCGCGGGTTGCTGGCCACCCTGGCCCTGGGCCTGGGGCGCCTCCGGCTGCTCCTCGGCCAGCGGCCGCCGGGCGCGGCGCCGTCCGGTGGGCGGGACCTCCTGTGGCTGGCCGCCGCTGGTGTCCTGGCCCCAGTTGGGCTGCTGTTCCTCGGGGGTGCGGGCGGCGGGCAGCGCGGGCATGCCCGACGCGGCCGGCTGGGCGGGCTGCTGGGGCGTGTCGGAGGGGGCCGCGGGCAGGGCGAGGGCAGGTCGGCCGCCCGCACCCTGCGCGGGGGCGGGGGCACCGGCGGCCTGAGGGCCGCCCTGCTCCTGCGCCGGGGCGCCGCGCCGGGCCCGTCGGCCCTGGGGCTGCTGCTGGGCCGGAATGCCCTGAGGCGGCACAACGCCCATGGCGGCGGGGCCCGTCGGCTGCGGACCGGCCGCTTCCGGTGCGCCGCCGCGAGCGTGGCGATGGCTGCCGGTCGCGGCTACCTCGGCGTTCTGGCCGGGGTTCGCGGCCGCGGCCGCCGCCGGGTCCTCGTCGGGGTGGGGACGCGCCCTGCGCCGTCCGGTGGGCCGCGGCGGGTTCGCGGACTCGGCCGCGTTCTGCTGCTGGGGACCGGCGTTCTCGCCGACGACCGCGGGCAGCGCGGCGGGCGCGCCCGGGGCGCCCTGCTGAGCGGCGGTGCGCGGGTCGACCGTACGGGGACCGGCCGTACGCGGGTCGGCCTTACGGAGGTTGGGCGGAGGCGTACCGCCCTGAGTGCCGCCGCCCTGAGTGCCGTTCCCCTGTGTGCCGCCGCCGCTGGTGTCGCCCGGCGTGTCGCTGGGGGCCGCTCCGCGCCGGGCGCGGCGTCCGGTCGGGGTCTGGCCGGAGGCGTTGCCGCCCGCGGTGCTCGTACCCGCACCCGTACCCGCGCCGGTACCCGCACCCGTGCCCGAGGCGCCCTGCCCCTGCGTACCGTCGCCCGGTCCGGCGGCGGCGCCGTCCATGCGCTCCTGCTCGGCGGCGGCCGCCGCCGAGATCGGCACCTCCAGGACATAGGCGTGCCCGCCCATGCCCGGCATCTCGTGGGTCTGGAGCACGCCCCCGTGCAGGCGCACGATCCCGCGCACGATCGGCTCGTGCACCGGGTCGCCGCCCGCGTACGGTCCGCGGACCTCGATCCGTACGACATCGCCGCGCTGCGCCGCCGCGACCACGATCGTCGAGTCGCTCGCCGCGACGCCCGAGGCGGCGTTGCCGGTGGAGTCGACCCCGGCCACGTCCGCGATCAGATGGGCGAGCGCCTGGGCCAGCCGCTCCGCGTCCACCTCGGCGTCGATCGGCGGGGCGTGCACGGCGAACTGCGCGCGCCCCGGCCCGATCAGCTCGACCGCGCCCTCGACAGCGGCCGATACGACCTCGTCCATCGAGACCGTACGGCGGGCCAGCTCCTCGCCGCTCGAGTCGAGCCGCTGATAGCTCAGGACGTTGTCGACGAGCGTGGTCATCCGGGTGTAGCCGGCGGCGAGGTGGTGCAGGATCTGGTTGGCCTCGGGCCACAGCTGCCCGGCCGGGTCGTCGGCGAGCACACCGAGCTCACGGCGCAGCTGCAGCAGCGGTCCGCGCAGGGACTGGTCCAGCACGGCGAGCAGCTGGCCGTTCCGGGCGGTGACGGACTCCAGCTGTGCCGCGTACCGCGCGCGCTCCTCGGCGAGCTGCGCCCGCAGCTCCTCCAGGGCCTTCGTGTGCTGGGCGGTGAGCCCCTCCAGCTCCTCGGTGTGCTGGGTGGTGAGGCTCTCCACCTTCTCCGTGTGCCGGAAGGTGAGGCTCTCGACCTCCTCGGCGTGCTTGGCCGCCATGGCCTTCTCGGCCCGCCGGTCGGTGAAGGTCAGCACGGCGCCCACGAGTTGGTCACCGTCGCGGACGGGCGCGGTGGTCAGATCGACCGGGACCTGGCTTCCGTCCTTCGCCCACAGCACCTGGCCGCGCACCCGGTGCTTGCGGCCGGAGCGCAGGGTGTCGGCGAGGGGCGATTCCTCGTACGGGAAGGGGGAACCGTCCGGGCGCGAGTGGTGTACAAGAGAGTGAAGCTCCTGACCGCCCATGTCGCTGGCCCGGTAGCCGAGGATCTGCGCGGCGGACGGGTTGACGAGGACCACCTTGCCCTCGGTGTCCACGCCGACCACGCCCTCCGCCGCCGCGCGCAGGATCATCTCGGTCTGGCGCTGCTGACGGGCGAGTTCGGCCTCGGTGTCGAGCGTCCCGGTCAGGTCGCGCACGATGAGCATCAGCAGCTCATCGCCGGTGTAGCTGTACTGATCGGCGTACGGAGTCCGCCCGTCCTCCAGATTCGCGCTGGTCACCTCGACGGGGAACTGCGCCCCGTCGGTGCGCCGGGCCATCATCCGGGTCGGCTTGCTGCCGTCCCCCTGTGCCTCGTCGGGGCGCCGCATCGACCCGGGAATGCGATTGGGATCGAAGGAGGGGAGCAGATCGAGCAGACCACGGCCGACCAGGGCGGTGCCCGGAGCCTCGAAGGACTCCAGCGCGTGGTGGTTGGCGTTGACGATCGTGCCGTTGCAGTTGACCAGCAACAGCGCGTCCGGGAGGGCGTCGAGTATCGCCGCGAGGCGAGCAGCGCCTCGGGATGGCCTGCTGCTCACGACGACGCTTCCTCCCTGACTACCGCACCTTGCTGACACCCGCGGTCATTCTGCCGTCCCATCTGCGGAGTGTCTCTAGGGGAGTCTACGGGCACCAGCGCCGGACGCGACGGCGGATGAGAGGGAGGTCGCAGCGCGACGTACGCGTCTCGACGCACGCCCGGACAAACTTCACCGGGCTCTTCTCCTCTCACTCCCGGCCCAATCCCCAGGTCAGCTCCCAGGCGTGCGCAAAACGACGGAGAACCGATTCCATCGGGCGATTTCACACCCGTTGGTGCGGTTGAACCAGGCGTTGACGGGACGCCCCGCCCAGTGGCCCGTCACCCGAGCCGTGGCCGGCCCGCCGTACTGCCCGGTGCACATCGCGTCGGGCGACACCGGCGCGAACGGATCCCGGCCCCACACGGTCTGCGAGTCCAGCTGCCCACACGCGGCCCGCGCCCGGGGGTGCGTACCGCCGGTCGGGTGGCAGCTCAGCAGAAAGGTCGCGGCGTCGTCGGCCTCACCGGTCTCACTCACGGTGATCACAAGCCGGTCGGAGCTCTCCCCGTCGAACGGCAGGGGCAGCGGCAGCGGCGTGGCCGCGGCGGGGGCCAGCGCGCCCGCGGTGGCGGCGGTCGTCAGTGCGGCGGTGACGGCGAGGCGGTGCAGCAGGGGCATGGAGGCACTCCTGGTGTGATCAGTCGGGGGCGCGCTGCCCCCGCCCCGTCTAACGCGCCGCCGCCGCGCGCGTTGCTCCGCCGTAAGGGGCCGTGCTCGCCGTAAGGGCCGCGCTCGGCCGTAAGGAGTGCGCTCCGCCGTACGGGCCGAGCTTCCCTCGCCCCCTATTAGGGCTTTGCGATGGGCCCCGCCCGCCGAGTACCGTAGTCCGCGATTGGTGACATCCCACTGGGCTGTGACATCATCTGCACACACCACCTCGCGCTCGCGCGAGTGAAGCCGGTGTGTTGGAGGCTTCGCCTAGTCTGGTCTATGGCGCCGCACTGCTAATGCGGTTTGGGCCTTAAAGCCCATCGAGGGTTCAAATCCCTCAGCCTCCGCTCTCCGACAGGGGGCCCGTGCCTATGGCGCGGGCCCCCTGTGTCGTTCCCGGACCCCCGCGGGTGATCACGCAACCGCACCGCTGGCGGGGTGCAACACAAAGTGACCCTCCCATGGCTTTCCGTAGCGACCGCCGTCACTCCTCAAGCACCTGGCGACGCGAAGGCGAGCTCCCGGAGGTCTCGCAAGGGCGACTCCGCGAGCCCTCGAAAATGGACTTTTCGCAGGTCAGCGCGGGTGAGGGAAACGGATTTCGCCTGACGGCGCAGGTCATGTAATGTTGTCCCCGCGACGCCGACCGGCAAGAAAAACCGCCGGGAAGCCAAGCGCTCGTAGCTTAACGGATAGAGCACTTGACTACGGATCAAGAGGTTGCAGGTTCGAATCCTGCCGAGCGCGCACCAGCTCAGAGGCCCCTTCCGATCATCGGAAGGGGCCTCTGGTGTATGCGATGACAGCAACGGTGACAGCAACCGCCGTGCGCCTCTCTCAGACCGCTGCCGGGACTCCGCCCAATCCCTCCCCGCCGTCATCCTCGTTGCTGTCACGCAGGGCATCGCCGACGCGATCGAAGGCGGAGCGCTGGGAGTCCAGCCGGACGAAGGTGTAGATGTCCATGGTCACGCGGATCGAGCTGTGACCGAGGACTTCCATGATCATCCGTGCGTCGGCTCCCTGCTCGTGGAGGAGGGACGCGCAGGTGTGCCGGAGGTCATGGAAGCGGACGCGCCGTACCCCAGCCTTGTCGCACAGGAGGGTGAAGGCCCGGTTCAGGTTGCGCGGCTCGATAGGCGTACCGTTCTTCGTGGTGAAGACAAGATCGCTGCCGTTGTCCTTCCACTTTTTCCCCGCCGCAAGCCGGTCTCCCCGTTGTTGGGCTCGGCGAGCCCGGAGCGCCGTCACGCACTCGGCAGGCAGCGCCACCCGCCGGGCCGAGCGCTGAGTCTTCGGGGCCGCGATCAGCAGTTCCCCGCCAACGCGCTGGAGCGTCTGGCGGATGGTGACCGTGCCGTCCGCCAGGTCCACGTCCTTCCACCGGAGCCCGAGAACTTCCCCGCGCCGCAGGCCGATCCGTACGGCCAGCTCGTACGCCGCCCAGAGCCGGTTTCCGCGTGCCGTCGCCAGGAGCTGACGTCCCTCCTGCACCGTCAGCGGCTCTATCTCGCGCTTCGTACCCATGCCCAGCTCGACGTTCTTGGCCACGTTGCGCGGCAACTCGTCTTCGCGCACGGCGTGCGCCAGTGCGGCGCGCAGCAGCACCAGCAGGAACCGCACCGTCCGATCGGACGGGTACGACTCGCAGCACTTGCCCAGCGCGCAGCAGCGGCGTTTCCGCTCCGGCCGAGCCTTGTCCTTCCCCTGAGCGCAGCACCGGCACGTCCGCGCCGTGGTGGCGAGGAAGGTCCGGATATCCCGTGCGGTGAGCCGCGCCAGCTTCTTCTTCCCGAGGCCCGGAGTGAGGTAGATCCGCACGAGCGTTTCATAGGCCGCGTACGTGGCCGGACGGACCTTGAGGCGTGCGACATTGGCCAGCCAGTACGTCAGGAACTCGCCCAGGCTCAGCTTGCTCGTGACGACAGGGACGCCCTTCTGAGAGTCCGCCTTGAGACGAGTCAGTTTGTCGTGGACGTCATCCCATGACTTGCCGTAGACATCCCGCCGCTTGTACGTCCCATCGGCGGTGAGGACGAAGGCCGAGCCGACCCACCGGCCGTCCTTCCGCTGCCAGATCGAGCCTTCGCCGTTCGCGTTCCTCTTCGCCATCAGGCGGCCTCTCCTTCGGTCTGGCGGGTGATGTAGTCGTGCAGGGCGGATTCGGTGATGCGTCGGCAGCGGCCGATGGTCAGGGAGGCCAGTTCGCGCGAGCGGATGAGGTTGTAGACCGTCCAGCGGCTCACCTGGAGCCGGGCGGCGACCTGGTCCACGTTGAGCAGGCCCGGGGTCACAGCCACGGGTCTCCTTCTGTCTTGCGGCGGTTGGCGTGGTCGCGGGTTTGGGCGTTGTCGTGGCGTACCTGGGCGGCGAGGAGTTCTTCGCCGGGGCTGTAGCCGGAGGCCAGGTAGTGCCAGTGGGAGATGACGAGGGTGGTTTCCTCGTCCAGCTCGGGCCGGTTCTCTGCGGTGCGTGCTTGTTCGGTGCGCCAGGTGCGGCGGGTGTCGCGGAGTGCGCTGAGGGTGGTGGAGTAGCGGCGGGATTTGCTGGAGAAGTGGCCTCGGAAGCCGAGCATGTGGGCCCACTTCCAGAGCTTGAGTTCGGCGAACTCGGGCAGGTGGCCGAGGTTCCAGGCGGTGCGGATCATCTGGCGGACGTGGCTGTGCACGGGCAGGTCCGCGATGGGTTCGGACTGGCCGGTGCCCTCGCACTCGTCGCACAGGTCCCGGAAGCCGTCAGGACCGCGCCGGTAGCCGCGCCCGGCGCAGTGGGAGCAGCGCAGGGAGCGGTCTACCGTGCCGGAGTCCTCAGCGCTCTTGGTGGCGTACTTCGCGACGTAGGCGGCCACCTTCTGATCAGTTAGTTCGCCGTCGCCCAGGGCGGCGATCTCGCGGATGTCGAGCTGATCGCCCCAGGTGAGTTGGCGTTCGCCGATGGCGTTGGAGGTGACCGTGAGCACGGCGCGTTCGGCCGCCTTGGTGACCGCGTGGGTGAGGGCGTCGGCGGTGGCCCACGGGGGCGGGGGCTCGTTGCTGCCCTCGGGGCCGTCGAGGCGGATCACGGCGTGGAAGTGGACCAGGCCGCGCCGCTGGTACTCGGCGACCTTCGCGAAGGAGACCCGCAGCGCCGCGTTCAGCGCTTTCTGGGTCATGCCGAGGTGGGCGGCCAGTTCGCGGCGGAGGTAGGTGGTGAAGCGTGCCCAGAGGGCTCCGGCGTGGGCGTTCCAGAGCACGGCGCCGGTGTAGTCGTAGGTGGACGGGGACAGCGGGGTGCCCAAGGCGGGGTCGTCGGCGGGGTGGCGGGTGCCGCAGCGGCAGGCCAGGTTCTCGCCCGCCTCGGTGGTGCGGCGATTGTGGACCGGCCCGAACGAGGGTGCGGTCAGGGTGACGAAGAGGCGGGGGTGTGTGCGGACGGTTTCTGGCACGCTCTTGCCGCCGGAGAGTCCGGCCCGGATCAGGTGGTAGGTGTCGGCTGCGTAGAGGCGCGAGCACGACGGGCAGCGGGAGGAGCGGCGATTCCCGCAGGCGGTCAGCAGGCGCCCGGTGGGTTCGTCGGCGGTGCTGTACGAGCGGACGATGGTGTCCGTCGTCGTGTCGCGGGTCTCGGTCGAGCCGACGAGCTGAACCGGCCGGGTACAACCGCGGATTCGGCTGATCTGGTCTTGGACGCGGTCGAAGTCGGGGAGGTGGGCGAGTTCGATGAGGTCCCGCAGGGCCAGGCTCGCCACGTGGCGCAGGTCCAGAGGGGCTTTCACGGATGGGGTGTCCTTTCGGGGAAGAGGGGCCCCGGGCAGCACTGGGCCAGGGCTGCGGGTGCTGCTCGGGGCATGACGAATCCGGCCCGGTCGGGGCGGGGGGTTCTGGATTGCCGGGACGGCCGGCATGGGGTCAGAGCTGGGCGTGTGCGGCGGTGGCCAGCGGCAACGCGACGCCCAGGCGGGTCCGGAGCTGAGCTGGGGTGATGGGCTCGCCGTGCTCGGCACGGTAGGTGTCGGCGATGGTGCGGGCCGCGTTCAGCAGCGGCACGGGCACCGCGACCGCCGGGGAAGTCTCCGGCTTCCGCGCGGCCGGGGACGATACCGGCTCGGGGGCCGGGGCCGTCTCGACCGGAGTGTCTGGCGTGGCCTGAGCGTCTGGGGCGGACTCGGCCGGGGTCGGGGTGGTGTGGCTCACGGTGTGGAAGTGGCGCAGGAGTTGCGGGCCGACTGCTCCCCAGCCCAGCAGGAGCAACGGGGCGACCGCGTCCACAGCGGCCCGGCCGTAGTGCCCGGCAACGATCGGCTCGGCGACATTGAGAGCCAGGGTCAGCAGCCCGGACACGTGCATCAGCCGAGTAGCGCCCTTGATCTGCTCCGCCGAGACGCCGTGCAGGGACAGGTACCGCAGGGCGACCAGGAGGCCGACGACGGACAGGTCCACCATCGGGGCGATCAGCGGCGCGATGGAGTGGGGGACGCCGAGGCGCAGGGCCAGGGCCCAGACGTTGCCGAAGGAGAAGACGAAGGCCAGGGCCGCGATGATGCCCATGATCACGGTCACGGTGCGCTGAGTGATCCGGTCCTCGGACATGAGGGATTCACCTCCTTCCAGATCTCGTGACAAGCAGGCCGGGGACGGGACGGGTCAAGCTGCCTCCCGCTTGGTGAACGAGTCATCCACCCGCATCGCGGAGACCGCCAGTTCCTCCAGCAGCTCGGCGGGGTCGCGGGTCAAATGCGCGGTCTCGGTGGCGATGCGGGCCGCGTCCGCGTCGGCCACATACGGCGTGCGGATGCGAGCGAAGCCGGGCCGCCCCTGGTGAGCCATGGCGGCCACACCGACATACGCGGGATCCTGGAGTGCGGTGGGGTTGGCGTCCGGCCAGTTGCGGATGTCCTCCCCCAGCGCGACCACGGCCGCTTCGGCGGTCTTCTGGGCGAAGGACAGGCCCACCGGGCACACGTCCCGGATGAACGTGGGGATGGCATCCCCGGTCGCCTTCTGCGTCGCGATGATCACCAGGATGCCGACGTTCCGGCCCTTCTTCACCAGATCCTCCACCAGCCGCGCATTCTCAGCAGCAAGCGCGGCAAGCCTCTTCGTCCGGGTGTCCGACCCCTTGTAGTCGCGGAAGTAGGTGTGCGCTTCGTCCACGATGAGCACGGTCAACGGCCAGGCGGCCGAGGGCCCGACGTGCCACATGTTCTTCACGCCCAGCAGGGCCCGGATGGAAGCCGACCGGTCCCGCCGCAGCTTCACCAACCGCGAGAACAGCGCGTTCGCCTCTTCCAGATCGTCACCGACGAACGCGAAGACCCGCTCGGTCAGATCGGCGTAGTCCCCCTCATGGGACGAGGTCACCTTGCCGTCCGCCACCGCGTACTGCACCGCACCGGACGGCGCCGTATCGCAGATGAACCGGTTGACCAGAGACGTCTTACCGAACCCGGGCAACCCGGCCACGGTGACGCCCGGCACGTTGGCCAGGCTCACGCTCACCGGCTGCGCGTACTCGTCCACGCCCAGATCCCACACCGCCAACTCCTCCGGCACAGTGCCGGTAGGGATGTGCTCGGTGGGAACGATCAGCGGATCAATCCGCACCCCACGGATCACCAGTGACCCTGGCTGGTCCGGGAGGACCGACACCCGCGTGCACCGCCACGCATCAGCCAGATACGGCGCCGCCCGCTGGAACTCCGCCAGACCCACCTTCGGCAGGCACACCGCGTGCACCAGCACCCCGTACCGGTCGGCGGTCACCCGGATCTTCGGGATCAGGACGCGAGGCTTGGGCACCTTCCCGTCCGGCGCCACGATCACCGCCGGGGGCGTCTTGTCGGTCACCGACAGCCCCACCATCGGAGCCAGCCGACGCCACCGCCGCCGTACACCGATGGCCTGCCGGATGCTCGCCCGCGTCATGGTGTCGGCACGCACATAGCGCACCAGCCACCACAGGGCCCATATGCCGATCAGGGCCAAGGCCGCCCCGGCAACAGCCGGGGCAGACCCGAACACCTCCTGCACAGTCACAGCACGTCCTTGTTCGTGTAGAGGAATCGGTACAGGGATATCCGCAGTTCCAGCAGGTCACGGCCCGATGCGAGCCTGGGGTAACCATGCGACTCGATCACCTTGGCCACGTCGAAGAGCAAGCCGTTGGTGAACCGCGAATCGTCATCCCCGCTCTCCGGCTCGACCGGATAGACCGGCTCAGGGGTGGCGGCCGTCACTTGACCAGCTCCAGCGACGCCGCCCGGTAGGCCACGCCATCGGACAGCTGACCGTTGAAGAGCCGCGCCCACGGAGTGGCGAACAGCTCCGCCACCCGCACCGGCATCCCCGGCTGAAGACCACCCGGCAGGCCGCTCTCGGGAACGGTGATCTTCATCTGCTCGGCGCGGCCCTCTTCCATGAGGAAGACGGTCAGGGTGTGCAGGGTCTCCCCGGTGTCGCGGTCGGTGGCGACCTCACCCGTGTTGGGGTCCTTGATCTTCGGCACCGGGAGGGTGCCAGCGATGAACTGAGTGGAGGGCAGCAGCCCCACGCGGATACGGGTCATAGCCATGCTCGAACTCCCTTTCGTGGCCGACCGCTTGTGCGATCGGGTCACAACTATGACCTAGCCAGGCTAGCTAGGTCAAGCGAGCTAGCTATGGGAGTTCAAGGGTCTGGGTGTGTTAGGTGGGCTAACACGGCTACCCTGGGACCATGACGCCGTCGACGCACGACGCCCGCCCGCCGTATCAGCAGGCAGCCGAGGCCATCCGGGCCGAGATCAAGGCGGGCAAGCTCAAGCCGGGGGAACAGCTCCCCTCGCATCGCGAGCTGCAAGAGCGGTTCGGCATCGCCAACATGACCGCCCGCAGCGCCCTGCGCGTGCTCCGCGAAGAAGGCTTGATCTACACAGTGCAGGGGCGTGGCAGCTATGTCGCAGACTTCGGACCCAACACGGTCGTGGGAGTTGTGTCAGGTCCGGTGGTGCAGGCAAGAACGGTTTCGGACCCCGGCAGCGCTCAGGCAGACGGGGCCTTGATCGAAACCCTTCAGGCTGTCCGTGACCAGCTCCGAGCCTTGAACGCGGAAGTCCAGACTCTCAAGCGGGAAGTCGCCGAACTGAAATCGCAGCAGCGCTCGTAGGGCGTCCTTTCTGGATCTCCGCCACCTCAGCGCGAATCTCCTCCAGCTCACCGCGCAGGCGCTCAGCCATAGCCGCGATCTCGGCCAGCAGCGCCCGCTCCTGCTCGGTCAGCACCAGTTCCCCCTTGTCGTCTGCGCGTTGGTCGCGCGCATCCTGCATTGCGATCCTCCGGCGATCTTCTGGTGCGAGCTGTTCAGAGTTTCCTTACTGGATCAAGGCGGCCCGCTTGCGCGGGCCGCGCGCGCTGGCGGCCCGTGGCCGCCGCCCGCTCCTGTCTGCCGCCCCGCTCAGCGGCGCCCCCGTGCCACTCAGCGCGCCACTCCGCACCAGCAGCGCACCTAGCGCAGTCAGCATCTGGAACAGCTCCCACAGAGCTCCTGCCGACCGCAGTGGACGCGTCGACGTAGCAACACGGCCAAGGCCACATGCCCAGTCCTGCCAGCCGTCGAGGGGCGGCTACGCGGAGCGGTTTACATGACCGGCCGTCCGCCGACTGCGGCCATCGCCGTTGTGCGCGTAGGAACGGCCAGCGGGGAGGGGAGGGGTGCCCGGCCGGGGGTATGTCGATCGTCGGCCCCGGCCCGGTACGGCCGGCCGCCGTCCTGTCGCCGTCACGGATGAGAGCGCGTGAGCAGACCGAACTGCCCGGTCCTGGCGGGCGGGGAGCAGCTGCTGCCGCGCGGTGGCTCAGGCCATCGTGGTCGCTCCGCGTCGGTTTCCGTATCGCGGTGGCCGACCTGCGTGTCGTAGACGCTCTGGTGACCGCCACCATCGAGCCCGCCACTCCGTATCTGCCTCGCACTCGTCACCACCCCTTTGCTCCGCCTGAACTCACCTGGAAATGGGCGGCGTCGAAACGAGTACGACAACCACCCCGGTACCATCGGCACCGGGGTCCTGATCACGGACTTCCCACCGGGCTACCCCTTGGCCTGCCAGGGTTTTGAGGGGTAGCCCGGTTTTGCGTATGCGGTTGTTCTGCTGTGCGGTCCGACTCCCGGCCTCGCGGATCGTCTGTTGGGCGCGGGCATGGGGAGCCGGACCGCTGACGGCGGACGGGGCAGTGTCCGCCGCTCCTGGGCGTGGTGGGTGACATCCACGAGGCGAACGGGGCGTTGTCGCCGCGTAGTCACCGCGCCCAGGGAGGGCGGGAGCTGCGGGTCCTTCCCATGGGCAGCAGCTCCCGCCCGGTCATTAGGTCACCCGTCACCTTCCTGGGCGAGACCGGAGTTGTTGAGCAGGAACTGACACGTGTAGCCCAAGCTCCGAACGTGCCACTCAGCCGACCGCAAGCCGGAGCCCAGCCCCTGACGCACCTCATGCGGGATGGTGTTCAACCTGCTGCGCTTCGAGTACCAGGCCACAGTGGCCCGGTTCAGACGGTCGATCCGCGTCTCTGCCAGCGGCATCAACGTATGAATGTGCCCCAGCAACGCTTTGTGCAGGTCGCGCAGTTCTTCGTACGGCGGCAGTACCGTCCGCGTCACTAAGGCGTTGACGATCGTCCTCTTGATCTCCTCGACGTCCACTTCGTCTTGCTGCTCGCCTGCGCGTTGCACCGCCGCGCTCATGGCCTTCACCCCGCATGTTTGCTGTCTGTTCGGCCTTAGACATGGTGGGGTTACAGGACGTCCCAATGAAGGCCGCTTAGAGGACTTAAAGAGGACTTCTATGGGACCTGATGGCGAGGTCAGGAAGGTGAGGGTCCCCAAATGGGCCCTTCAAAGCTACCGTTGGCGGAGCTGACCAGCCCCATCGAAACTGTGAGGAAGTCCAGTGCCCAGGCCAGTGGGAAACGTTCGACTCAAGGCCGCCCGGCAGGCGGCGGGATACGCGTCTCAGGAAGCGTTGGCGGAGGCCATCCGTAACACCGCTCCTCAGCTCGGCATACGGTCGTTGCAGATCAGCGTGCGCCAAGTCCGCCGCTGGGAGTCAGCGAATCCACCATGGCCACAGCCTGACGTTCAGCGGGTATTGACGCATCTGCTGGGCCAGTCCATCGAGGAACTGGGCTTCACCGCCCCGTGGGACGGCACGAGTTCGACGCGGGAGGGTGCCAGTCGACGGCCCGTCGCAGCATCGGGAGCGCCCCCGATCGGCCCCGTTCCCGGGCCGTTTCCCACCGCGAGCAATGCCACGCAACCAGCCACGGTAGGCAGTGACTTCGCCGCGATCACGGCCGCTCACCGACGCCTGTACTGGTCCGTGCAGCCCTCCCAACTCCACGCCACCGTTGTGGAGCACACACGTCTGGGCACAGCGCTCATTGGTGAGACGTCCGGCCGCTGCCGTACGGCCCTGGCCGCCGCACTCGCCGAGTCCTACCTTCTGGCCGGACGTATTGACTTCTTCGACCTCCAGCAGCCCAATGCCGCGAACAACGCGTTTGTGCGTGGCCTCCAGGCCGCGGGGGAAGCCGACGACGCGCTTTTGGGAGCGGCGATCCTGGCGCATACCGCGTTCATCCCAGGCTGGGAGGGCCATAGGGAAGACGCCGAAGAGCGCATGTCTGCTGCCCGTGCGTACGCCCGCAGGGGCAACGCCCCCGCGATGATGCTCGCTTGGCTTGACGCCGTCGAGGCCGAGTGCATGACACGGTGCAACGACACCCGTACAGCGCTGCGCCTGATCTCCCACGCCGAAGGCGTACTGGCCGAAGGCGATACGGACGAGCCATGCCCGGTGTGGATGGACTGGTTCAGCCCCGTCCGCCTCGCCGCGTTCAAAGGCAACACCCAGCTGATCGCCGGACACACGGCCCAGGCTCGGGCCACGCTGCTGGGAGTCCTTGACAACCTGCCTGCCGACGACGGCAAGCAGCGGACCATCATCCTCGGCGACCTGGCCGCCGTGGAAGCCGCAGCCGGTAGGCCAGAGGAAGCCTGCCGATGGGCCAACGAAGCGCTCGATCAGCTCAGCGTGACCTGGTACGCCGTCGGCATGGACCGGATACGCGACGTCCGCAAGCGGCTGCACGCATGGCGCGACGAACCGTACGTCCGCAGCCTGGACGACCGGATGTACGGCTGGGGAACGACCGTCAGTGCTCTTCAGCGCTGAGACTGGCAACCAACCCCGGCAACTCGGCAAGGCTGCGCACGCGGAAGGTCGGCACCGCGACGGCATCCGGCTCGTCCCACTGGATCGTGGCCCACGGACCACGCCGGACCAGCGCCGTCTTCATGCGCACCTTGTCCGCCGGGCGGATGTCGTTGTCCAGCCGATCACCGACGTAAAGGATCTCCTCGGCCGGGCAGGGAGCCGCGTCCGCCACATGAGAGAAGAACGCCGGATCGGGCTTGGACACGCCCCAGTCGTCGGACGTGGCGATGAAGTCGGCTGGGAGGTCGAGCGAGCGCAGTATGCCCCCGGCCCGAACCGTCTGGTTGCCCGCGATACCCACCCAAAGACCAGCCTCCCGCAGCGCCGCCAGCGTCGGACGGACATCCGCGTACAGATCGCTGTCATCAAAGTGCTCAGGCTGGCCGGCCCCGGCCCGCTTCTCCCGCTCTTCGTACAGATCAAAGCCAGGGCGGAAGACCTGGAACGTCTCGCGGTAGTCCCGCCCCTGAGCGATCACGGCACCGAACATCGCCGCGAACGTGTGCCGGGGCACCCCCAGCCAGTCCGCCCACGTGCCGTACTCGCGCGTCTCATCGACCAGGCACTCACCGACATCGAAAACCACAGCTCGGATCATGATGAGCAGGGTAGGCCAAACGGAGCGCGAATCGCCGCTGGGGCCCTCTCCTAAGCTCACCCAAGCAAGGCTGACAGGAAGCCAGAGGCCACTGCCGTCATCGCGGCACTCAACGCCATCCGACCCGATCTCAGTCTGAAACCGGCTGGTCGAGGAGACGCGTAACCCTACATTGCGCGACCGGGTCATTATACCCGAATTGGGACTACTCCCGATGGAGCTTCAAAGCTCCCGCACGTACTCGAAATCCAATTCACCCCTGTAGTCAATCACCAGCGTTGCCAAGTAGGCTTGCCGGACTCCTTCCTCTGCATTTGACGTAAACAGAATCAACATGGGCCTAACGTCAGGACTAAGCGGGCTCATTAGGCCTGACACCTCCGATTTCAGGCGGATTTCTGAGAAATTCATAGCTTCAGGCTGCCTGAGGAGGGCAGCTAGGGTGTGCCGTATGGGTTTCTGGTTGTTCAGGTATCTCAGAGCGTGATCTATGTTCGAATAGTGAGTCGAGTATCGAAACGGGACAAGCAGGCGATTGCCGATAACAGGGTATGTCTCACCGTTCACGAAAGCAGAGGTCCCGCCAAGAGCGTTCACGGCATCGTTGATAGCCTCCAAGAAGGCGGCTTGGACAAGCTGCCCATAGGGCGAATTCTTCACGCTCACAGAATTTGCTGCCCGAGCGGCTCGGTCGTGCGCCTGCGACAGAAGCGAAGGAATGGTCGAAATCAGGGACTTAGGCAACCACTTTGCCGATTCGACTGCCTCACTCGTGGCCAGGTCGTTTACGGACCGCTCGTCAACCTTCAGCCCAAATACGCGATCAGCTTGAGTAAGTAGCTGACTTGGCGTCATCATATACAGATCAACGCCCGCTCGCCTTCTTAGCTCGACTCGCAATTCAGTTCTCGGCCGCGCAAGGCCGCGACCGTCAAGTGACTCCCACCAGTCTTCCTTTACGTCTCCGGTGACAAGAAGAACATCCTGCCCGCGCTGTTCGGCCTCATTGAGAAGCTGCGCCCAAACCAGATAATCACCGGCCGCTCGCTTCGGATCCTTTTCGCTGTCTTCGTAGCCCGGCGGGATCTTTTCGTTAGCCCGCCGGGCAGCTTCGGTGAGGGATTTCGTGTGCTCCTCTTCCGTGAAAGCACTTCCGACTCTCCCTTCCAAAAGGGGCTCTAGGCCCTGAAGGATTGGGTCAGTAAGGGTCGAAGCGGTTCCATCCAGGGCATCTTTTTGTGCTTGACTTTCAATAAATTCCTTCAACTGCGCCAGCGTCTTGGCCACCGATTCCCTGGCCGAATTAACGTGCTTATTTGCTCTCTCATCGTTGACGAGATGAACGTCTTTCAGCCAGCGATCCAGCGCGTCCTTCATGGCGCGCGAAGTCTTGTCGAGGGCGGAACAGGCGTCTCGGGCCTTAGATTTATGGTGGCCACGCACAGAAGGAAGATCGCGGTTACGCCAAAATTCGGAGAGGACCTGATGGGGTATCCAAAGACGCTCTCTCACCTTACCGAGAACTGTGAAGGTGTCCTTTCGAGTGCGCTCGTTGGAGCGGTAAAGATTCAAAAGAACGTTGGTGTCAAGGACGATGATTCCGGATGCAAACAGCCGCTCGTAATCTGCCTTCGATGGTGTCCGGTAGGCGTCGTCGCAGTCATAGATACCCCGCGTCGGGGCTAGCTCGGGCACCCCTCCCGATGCGGTTGCTTCGTCGGTCATTCATCCCCCTGTGCCAGCAAGACTCCGTAGACAGTTTTGCACCCAATGCCGGTGACGGCAGCGGTTTGCATGTGCTGACCCAGCTTGGCCGCAGTGCCGACCTCCTGAGCTTGACAGCACTTCGTGACGGCAACACCGGCGCACATTGCCTTATCAGGAGAGCCGCTTACGCACCACGCCGGTAGGTAGATGCAGCGGCGCCCCTGAACGCTGCATCACCCGGACGAACTCCTAAAGCGCTGGTCAGTGCTGCTGTACAGCAGCGAAGTACAGCAACCACCTCAACCACAGTCGGCCGACACCGGCCCCGGCCGACCGGCTGACCAGCCCAGCAGACCTCAGCAACCGCCCGGCCCGTAGTTCGGGACGAAGAGGCCGTGACCCGCGCGGATGCGGTTGCTGAGGAATCGATGTGTGGCCACAAGCCCAGCGACTGGCGACTCGGTAAGTCACCATCCAAACCATGGCGATGCTTTCGAATGTCTTACGGTCAGTGGGCTGCGGGTGACAGCAACGTTGACAGCAACGTCGGCACACGGTGCCTTCCGGGGGCCCAGTACAGGCACTGCTTCGGAGCACGGCCGAGGCTGTTACCAGCCCCCTGCCCGAACCTACGGATCAAGAGGTTGCAGGTTCGAATCCTGCCGAGCGCGCAGCAGCTCAGAGGCCCCTTCCGATCATTGGAAGGGGCCTCTTGCGTATGCGGTGACATCGGCTCTCGGAGCGATCACTCTGCTGGTGCGGTGGGACGGAACAGTGCCAGGAAGCCGCCAAGCAGGGCGAACGCGAGAAGGAACAGCTCCGTTTCCATCCTGCTGATGCTGCCCTCGGTCAGCTGGGTCCCGAGAATGATCCACATCGCTGATCCCATGCTCACCAGCAGTTGATTGTCTCGCTCCCGCAGCAATCGCATCCCTGCCCACAGCAGCAGGGGCACCAGTGTCAGCCAGGCGAGTGTGGCCAGCGCCCCTTCGATGAACCCTGCGCCGATACCCGCGTCCGGATTGGCCTGTTGCGCTTCCGACTCCCACCGCTCGGCGGATTCCCAGACCCAGTACGTCGCATGGGCCGCGGCCGCCGAGACGACGATGCCCTTTGCCCAGCGGCCTAACCTGCTGCTCAACATGGCTTCACCATGCACAGCCCAGCCCTCGCATGCCTGAGTACCCGTACTCAAAGCGGACCAGAAGGTGTGGAGAAGGGGGCCTGGCGATCGGATGAGTTGGACGGGTTGTCGATGCACCACACACAGCGGCTGCGGTCGAACCACTTGCTTACGCCCTACTTCGGTGCCTGGAAGCCGCCGATCTTCTGTTCGAGCAGTTCGGCCAGCCGCAGTGGGGTGCGGTCCTCGAGCATCGGGCCGATGAGCTGCACTCCCACCGGCAGGCCCTCGGGGGACCGGGCCGCTGGTATGGCGGTGGCGGGTAGGCCGGGCATGGTGGCCAGGCCGGCCCAGACGAGCTGGTCCAAGTACGGGTAGGCGGCGCCGTCGATGTCGATCCGGCGTTCCAGAAGATCGGGGTTGTGGTCGTGCGGGAACGCGGGAGTGGGCGTGATGGGACACACCACGGCGTCGAACTCGGCGAAGAGCCGCCGCCAGCCGTGGCGGTGGAGCTCGCGACGGCTGTCCGCCTCGATCCAGTCGCGGTGGCTGAACACGATGCCGCGCAGCCGCGCCGCATCGAGACTCAGGTCGTCCGCGCCCAGTCCGGCGGCGCGGGTCCGTAGCTGCTCATACGCTTCGGCGGGAAAACGCGCACTGAAGCCCGAAAACAGCAACTGCATGTAGAGCACCGCGGCTTCGCTCAGATCGGGCAGCAGCGGGCTGTGCCGTTCGACGCGGGCGCCGTCGTCGGCGAGCGCGTCGGCCACCCGGTTCACGCCCGCCCGCACAGCGGACCCGGTCGGGATGAGCGGATGCTCGTCGAGGACCAGGACCCGGAAGTCGCGGAGTCGCTCGTGGCGCGCGGGCGGCAGCGTCACATCGTGCGCCACGCCGAGCGTCAGCGGGTCCGGTCCGGCCATGACGTCGAGCAGGAGCGTGAGGTCGCGGGCGGTGCGCGCCATCGGACCGACGACGGCGAGGTCGAGGTCGACCGGCAAGGCCGGCGCGGGCGGCGGGACCATACCGCGGTTCGCCGCCAGCCCGAGCGTCGGCTTGTGCGCGTAGACACCGCAGAAATGCGCGGGGGTGCGCAACGAACCGCCGATGTCGGAACCGATGGACAGCGCGCCGAATCCGGACGCCAGGGCCGCCGCCGATCCACCGGAGGATCCACCCGGCGTACGACCGTGATCCCACGGGTTGTTGGTGGTGCCGTAGATCTCGTTGAAGCTCTGCACATCTTGCAGCCCCAAGGGCACATTGGTCTTTCCAAGCACCACCGCGCCCGCGGCCTTGAGCCGCGACACCTGCACCGCGTCCTCGGCCGGTATGTAGTTCCGGTGTGGCGGCATGCCCCAGGTCGTGGGCAGTCCGGCGATGTTGTAGGACTCTTTGACCGTCACCGGAATGCCGAGCAGCGGCCGGTCCTCACCGCGGGCGCGCGCCTGGTCGGCATCGCGCGCGGCGGCCCGTGCACGGTCGAAGTCCGGCACACAGATCGCGTTGATCGCCTTGTCGTCCCGCTCGATACGGGCGATCGCCTCGTCGGTCAGTTCCGCCGAGGTCACTTCACCGGCACGCAAGGCAGCCGCGAGTTTTTCGGCCGTCAGAAAATTCCACTCCATGAATCCGACCGTATCGACCTCTGGGAGAGGTCATAAAACGCCGTTTCGCACAATGGGGTGGAGGGCTCAATGCTCATTGTGTTCCTCTCCGGCCACAGATAATTCGCTCGACCGTTGGCCGCCCTCGGTCAGCCGGCAGCTCTCGGGTACCGCTACTCGCTTCGGGTCTGCCTGTCGATCATGGACACCAGGGTCGAGACGAGTTCCTCGGCCGAAACGTGCCACTTCTCCGCGGGAAGGTGCCCACTGACCTCCATGCCCGTCATGCCATGCGTGCTGGTCAGCAGCAGTGCCGCGAATCGCCGGGCGTGCCGTTCGCCGACCAGATCACCGACGATGGCGAGGAACTCGTCCTGGGTGCGGCCGGACCACATCGCGCGGCTGGCCTCCCGCCTCGACGATGACTCGCGGGCGGGTGCGCTGCGGGCGCTGGTGAACAATGCCGCCATCCAGCTCAACTCCCCTGTCGAGGCTCTGCCGTTGAGCGAGTGGCGCCGGCAGTTCGAGGTCAACCTCTTCGGCCACATCGCCGTCACCCAGGCGCCGCTGCCCGCGCTGCTGCGCCACTCGGGCCGGGTGGTCAACATCAGCTCGGTCGGCGGGCGGGTCGCCATGGCCACGTACGGCCCCTACGCGGGCACGAAGTTCGCCCTCGCGGCGGTCAGCGACTCGCTGCGCCGGGAGCTGGCGCCGCTGGGCGTGCGAGTGGTCGTCGTCGAGCCCGGCGCGGTCCGTACGGAGATGTCGGACCGGCTCATCACCACCGCGAACCGGCTGGCCGCTGCCATGTCACCGGAGCAGCGGGACCGCTACGGAAGGCTGATCCAGGCGACCAACGCGCATTCCGCCACCCACATAAAACGTGGCAGGCCCGCCGACGGCGCGGCCCGGTTGATCGCGAAGGCCGTGACCGCCGGAAAGCCTCGCACCCGCTACACCGTCGGCCGTGACGCGGCCCTGATCACACGCCTGTCGCGGGTACTGCCCGATCGGATGCTCGACCGCATCCTCGCGGCCGGCCTCCGTCCGCACTACCCGAGGACAGCCATGGCATGAGGCCCCAGTTCGGCAGGTCCTGGCCTTGGGGCTACTGGTTGCGCCGCCGCTGCACGGGATTAGTTGTCCGTTAGCGGAACGCCAACGCGATCTTAGTGGAACGCCAACGCGATCTTCGAAGCTGATTGTCGTCCGGGAGCGAGACGACAGAACACAGCAACGAAGAGGTCACGATGAACACCGCCGCCACCACCACCAACCGCTTTCGCGGCCGCGCCGGCCGCCGTATCGCCGCCGCCCTTGTCGCCGCCGCGGCGCTGAGCTTGGGGGCCACGGCCTGCGGGCCGGAAGACTCCGGGGCCGACTCCTCCGGCTCCTCGGCCTCGGCCCAGCCCACGAACGGCTCCTCCTCGGACAACTCCGGTTCGCAGGGCCAGAACGGCGGCAAGACCGACACGGCGCCACCCGCCGCCGGCACCGGTGGCGGCACCGGTGGCGGCACCGGTGGTGGCAACGGTGGCGGTACCGGTGGTGGGTCCGCCGCCCCCGGGGGCGGCGCCGCCAACGCGGGGAACCACCGCACGTACGTCGGCACACTGAAGTACCTCGCGCCCGGCAAGCTGACCGTCAAGCCCGAGAGCGGCAACAGGGAGCAGGCATTCCTGATCTCCAACGCCACGCGGATCCTCGGCGCGGCCGCGATCTGCTCCGACGACGGCGGCACCGTGTCCATCGGCGACGACGGTTACGGCACCTCCAAGTGCACCGTGGAGCAACTGGAGAAGGCCGCGAAGACCAACAGCGTGACCGTCCGCGTCACCATGAACCCCAAGTCCGGCGCCGCCGAGACGGTCGAGGAGAAGTACCACCCGTAAGCCCTGCGTTCCACACTCCGCGCGCCCGGTGGGCCCTCCGCCCGCCGGGCGCGCATGCTCGCGCGATCACGCACGCTATGCGGTGACAACAGCGGTCGATGGCCATTGCCGCCACCCGGGCGGGTGTGTCGTACCAGCGGCGGACCCGATCGGCCGGTGTGTACTGCGTTCTCAGTAGCGCGAAATGTCGGCAGGCGCACGACGACAGGACGGCCCGCTCCCGGAGAGTCTGGGCGGACAGTCGGCACCAGATGCCGACAGTCGGCACCAGATGCGGACAGTCGGCACCAGATGTGGAGACCTCCTGTCGTGGCTACATTCCTTTACCAAGTGGGCCGTCTGGCCTTCCGGCGGCGCTGGTACGTCGCTCTGGTCTGGGCGGCCGTCCTGGCCGCCGTCGGGCTGGGCGCGCTCAAGGCCTCGGGGGCTTCCGACGAGGAGTTCTCGATGCCGGGCATCGAGTCCCAGAAGGCGTTCGACCTGATGGAACAGCGCTTCCCCGGAGCCTCCGCCGATGGCGCGACCGCCCGGGTCGTCTTCGTCGCGCCGAGCGGTGAGAAGGTCACCGCCACCGAGAACAGGCAGGCCGTCGAGAAGGCCGTGGCCAATCTGGGCGACGGGGCACAGGTCGCGAGCGCCGTCGACCCGTTCCAGGCGAAGGCCGTCAGTAAGGACGGCACGACGGCGTACGCGACGGTCACCTACAAGGTCGCCGCCAACGACCTCACCGGCGC
Organism: Streptomyces sp. MK37H; assembly: GCF_018035285.1. Taxonomy (NCBI): domain Bacteria; kingdom Bacillati; phylum Actinomycetota; class Actinomycetes; order Kitasatosporales; family Streptomycetaceae; genus Streptomyces; species Streptomyces sp. MK37H. The sequence continues at coordinate 29,332 of NZ_JAAAYH010000028.1, forward strand.
CAGCAAGAACGAGCTGGAGCGGGCCATCCACACGGCCCAGGACTCCGGGCTGACCGTCGAGGCCGGTGGAAGCGCGATGGACGACGGTGCCGGGCCCGGTGGTGCGGCCGAGGTGATCGGTGTCGCGATAGCCGCCGTCGTGCTGCTGGTCACCTTCGGTTCGCTGGCCGCCGCGGGACTGCCGCTGCTGACCGCCATCATCGGCGTCGGCGTGAGCATGGCCACCATCCTGACCCTGTCCGAGGCGCTGGGCCTGTCCACGACGACCGGCACCCTGGCGATGATGCTGGGTCTCGCGGTCGGCATCGACTACGCCCTGTTCGTCGTCTCCCGTTACCGCGAGGAGCGCGCCAAGGGCCGGGTGCCGCAGGAGGCGGCCGGTCTGGCGGTCGGCACGGCCGGTTCCGCGGTCGTGTTCGCCGGGCTCACCGTCGTCATCGCGCTGGCCGGACTCGCGGTGGTCGGCATCCCGATGCTCACCAAGATGGGCCTGGCCGCGGCGGGCGCGGTCGTCGTCGCCGTACTGGTCGCGCTGACGCTGGTCCCGGCGTTCCTCGGCTTCTGGCCGAACGCCGTGCTCCAGCGGCGGGCCCGCCGGAGCGGACGGATCGAGGACGAGGGCACCCGGGACAACGGGGGCAGCCGCTGGGCGCGGTTCGTGCTGCGGCGGCCGCTGCCCGTACTGCTGCTCGGCGTGGTGGGCCTCGGGGCCCTCGCGGTGCCGATGACGGATCTGCAACTCGGCATGCCCGGGGACGAGGCCAAGTCGACCTCCACCACCGAGCGTCGGGCCTACGACGCGCTCGCCGAGGGCTTCGGGCCGGGCTTCAACGGGCCACTGACCGTCGTCGTGGACGCGAAGGGGGACACCGACCCGAAGGGCGCCGCCGACACGGTCGCGAAGGAGATCGGCGGTACCGAGGGTGTTGTCTCCGTCTCCCCGGCCCGCTTCAACAAGGCCGGTGACACGGCCGTCTTCCAGGTCGTGCCGTCCACGGCGCCGACCGACGAAAGGACCAAGGACCTGGTCACGACCATTCGGGGGGAGCGACCCGGGGTCGAGTCCGAGACCGGGGCGACCTTCGAGGTCACCGGCACCACCGCGCTGAACATCGATGTCTCCGACAAGGTGCAGGCCGCGCTGATCCCCTACCTGGTCGTCGTGGTGGGCCTCGCGATCGTGCTCCTGCTGGTGGTCTTCCGGTCCCTCTTCGTCCCGCTGAAGGCGGCCCTCGGCTTCCTGCTGTCGGTGCTGGCCTCCCTCGGCGTGGTCGTCCTCGTCTTCCAGCAGGGCCACGGCGCCGGACTCCTGGGCGTGGAGCAGACCGGCCCGATCATGAGCCTGATGCCGATCTTCCTGGTGGGCATCATCTTCGGCCTGGCCATGGACTACGAGGTGTTCCTCGTCTCGCGGATGCGGGAGGCGTACGTCCACGGCGAGCGGCCCGGCCAGGCGATCACATCCGGCTTCCGGCACAGCGCGCGCGTGGTGGTGGCCGCCGCGCTGATCATGATCGCGGTGTTCGCCGGGTTCGTCGGCGAGAGCGACTCCATGGTCAAGATGATCGGGTTCGGGCTCGCCTCCGCCGTCCTGTTCGACGCCTTCGTCGTACGGATGGCGATCGTGCCCGCCGTGCTCGCCCTGCTCGGCGACAAGGCCTGGTGGCTGCCGAAGTGGCTGGACCGGCTGCTGCCCAAGGTCGACGTCGAGGGCGAGGCGCTCGGCCGCCGGTCAGAAGCGGGACCGGGACCGGGAGCGGGACCGGGATCGGAAGCGGAGGCGGGAGCGGAAGCGGAAGCGGGAGCGGGAGCGGGATCGGACCCGGAACCGGCCGGGACGACCGGCCGGGAAGTGGCCCGCACCTGATCGACGGCCCGACCCGCCCCCGCCGGGGCCGCCCGTGGCGAACGACATGGGCGGCCCCGGCGGCGGTCCGCGCGGGGAACGAGTGCGGTGGCTCCAGAGCACCGAATCGGTCCCGGCGGCCCACAGAGCACCGAATCCGTCACAGTGGCTCACAGAGCACCGAATCGGTCACGATGGCCCACAGCACCGAGCGGAGAGCCCAGCCGATGAGCACCAGCCTTGAGCGTTACACGGACCGTTTCGAGCAGTACGCCGACCGCTACCCCCATGTCATCGACGTGGTGCTGGTCCTGGCGCTGATGGGCTGTGCGGTCCTCGGCAGCAACCTCACCATGCCCGGCGCCGAGCCACCCGACCAGGACAAGACCGCCACCGTCCTCATGGGCGTGTCCTGCCTCGCCCTGCTGAAGTACCGCGGCCATCCGCGCACCGCGGTCGTCGTGACCGCGGTCTGCACCGTGATCGCGATCTGGCTGGGGTACCTGCTCACCCCCCTGCTGCTGGGACCCGTCATGGCGGCGCTCTACTGGCTGGCCATGCTCACCGACCGCAAGACCACACGCGTCTTCGGCGTCACCATCATGGCGGCGCTGATGACCGCGTCAGCGGTCTCCGACTCCATGGACAGTCTGTCCCTGGTGCTCCGGACGATCGGCCCCTTCTTCTGGCTGCTGCTGCCGCTCGCCGCCGGCAACATGACCCGGCTGCGGCGCGCCTACCTGGCCTCGGTGCAGGCCCGCGCCGAACACGCCGAGCGCACCCGGGAGGAGGAGGCGCGGCTGCGCGTCACCGAGGAGCGCATGCGGATCGCCCGCGAGCTGCACGACGTCGTGGCCCATCACATGGCCCTGGCCAACGCGCAGGCCGGTACGGCCGCCCATCTCGCGCTCACCAGTCCGCAGCAGACGAAGAAGATCCTCACCGATCTGACCGGCACCACGTCCTCCGCGCTGCGCGAGCTGAAGGCCACGCTGGGACTGCTGCGCCGATGCGACGACCCGGCCTCCGCGTCGCTGGAGCCGTCTCCCGGCCTCGCCCGACTGCCCGAACTGGTCTCGGCGTGCGCGTCGGCGGGGCTCGCCGTCACGGTCAGCACGACAGGGGAGCCCCGCCCGCTCTCCCCCGGGGTGGACCTGACCGCGTTCCGGATCGTGCAGGAGGCGCTCACCAATGTCTCCAAGCACGCCGCCGTGGACTCCGCACAGGTACGTCTGGCCTACTCCGGATCTCGCCTGCTGATCACGGTCAGCAACGACGGCCCGGACACCACCGGCACCACCGGAGCCGCCGAGGCCACCGATGCCGCCGAGGCCGCCGATACCGCCAAGGCCGTGCCGGGCCGGGGCTTCGGCGTCATGGGGATGCGTGAACGCGCCCGCACCATCGGCGGCGAGCTCTGTGCGGGACCCCGCCCGGAGGGCGGCTTCGAGGTCACCACCGCGCTGCCGCTCCAGTCCTCGGCACCCTCGGCACCCTCGGCACCCTCGGCACCCTCGGCACCCGAAGCGGCCGTAGGCGCCACAGATGCTCCAGCGGGAGGAGAAGAGTCATGACCATCAGGGTGCTGCTCGCCGATGACCAGACCTTGCTGCGGGCCACCTTCCGGATCCTGATCGACTCCTGCGAGGACATGACGGTGGTCGGGGAGGCGTCGGACGGCGCGGAGGCGCTGGAGCTGACCCGCGCCCACCACCCTGACATCGTCCTCATGGACATCCGGATGCCGGGTACGGACGGTCTCGCCGCCACCTCCGCGATCTGCGCCGCCCCGGAGCTGGCCGCCACCCGGGTCCTCATCCTGACGACGTTCGAGACCGAGGACTACGTCGCCCAGGCGCTGCGCGCCGGCGCGAGTGGCTTCCTCGGCAAGGACGTCACCGCCGACACCCTGCTGGCCGGACTGCGCACGGTGGCCTCCGGCGAGGCGCTGCTGTCACCCGCCGCGACCCGCACCCTCATCACGAACTTCCTCATGTCCCCCGCCCCCGACGCCCACCTCGCGCCCCCGCAGCGCCTGTCGGAGCTCACCGTCCGCGAGCGCGAGGTGATGGGCCTGGCCGCCGAGGGCCGGTCCAACACCGAGATCGCCGAGGTCCTCACGCTCAGCCCGCTGACCGTGCGCACCCACATCCACCGCGCGATGACGAAGCTGGGCGCCCGCGACCGCGCCCAACTGGTGGTCATCGCCTACCAGACGGGTCTGGTACGGGCGACGCCGCCCACACCGTGACCGTGGCCGTGGCCGCCGACCGGCGTCACCGCGAGAACTCACTTCTGGACCGGCGGGCAGTAGCCGGTGTCCTCGCCGATGGAGTTGATTTCGGCGTTGGGCCTGGTGTCGCCCGCGTAGTTGATCTGGTCCGTGCACTTCACGTCGGGCTTCTTGGGGGTGCCCGAGGGGGTGTCGGTCTTTTCCGGTTCCGGGCAGTAGCCGGTGTCCTCGCCGATGGAGTTGATTTCGGCGTTGGACCGGGAGTCGCCCGCGTAGTTGATCTGGTCCGTGCACTTCACGTCGGGCTTCTTGGGGGTGCCCGAGGGGGTGTCGGTCTTTTCCGGTTCCGGGCAGTAGCCGGTGTCCTCGCCGATGGAGTTGATCTCGGCGTTGGACCGGGAGTCCCCGGCGTAGTTGATCTGGTCCGTGCAGCGCATCCCGGACTTCCTGGGGGTGCCTGACGGGGTGCCCTTGGCGGAGTCCTTGGCTTGGTCCTGGGCATTCGCCGTGGATGCGGGGGACTGCGGGGCGCTCGCGGAGGCGGAGGTGGAGGGTGAGGACGAGGAGCCGGTCTCGCCGTCCTGGCATGCGGTGAGCCCGAGCGCGGCCACGGCGATGATCATGGCGGCGGCGGCCTTGCGGGCGTGGCGGGCGTGGCGGGTGTGGCGGAGGGCGGTGCGGTGCGACATGGTCTTCCCCGTTCTCGTGATGTGGTGGTTCGGGCTCGTGAGAACAAGGCTGTCGGTCATCGCTGATGATCTACCGCCGTACGGCTAACGCTCCACTAATGCCCGGACGGGCCGTCGGAGTGGAGTGGTTACCGATGCTGCGGTGCCATGAGCCGGTGGCGGCTAGCCGGGGGTCCCGCGCTCTTGTCCGGGGCCCTCGTCTGGCTCGCGCTCGTCGTCTTCGACCTGGTGGTTCTGGACTGGTGGCTGTTCTGCACGGTCCGGCCCCGGTTCATGGTGCTGCCCGGGACGGAGGGCATGGCCGAGTACCGGGACTACGGCTTCCACTGGCGGGTGCCCGTTCCCCGGCCCGTTCCCTGGCCGCTGCTGACGGTCCTTGGGTACGGGGCGGTCGTCGGTGCTGTCTCGGCCCTGGTTGAGGCGCTTTTCTGAGTGGTCGGCCGGGGGCGGCGGTATGGATTTCCCTTAGCGGCGAGAACGACGTAGAGTTACGTCTACCGACGCGGGGTGGAGCAGCTCGGTAGCTCGCTGGGCTCATAACCCAGAGGTCGCAGGTTCAAATCCTGTCCCCGCTACTCAGATATCGAGGGCCCGGCACTTCTTCAGTGCCGGGCCCTCGGTCGTTCGCCGAGAGTTCGGTCGCGCCGAGGGCCCCGCCGCCGTCAGCGCGTGACCTTCCAGCTCACCGGGCGCTTGGTGTCATCGCCTGTGCTGTACGTCACTACCGACGGCCGTATGCCGTTGGGCACCAGGAACACCTTGCACAGGGAGACCTTCGCCCCTACCGCGAAGTCGTCCGGGTCCTTGCCCGGGCAGGCCGTCACCTCGGTGTCGCCGGTGATGAGCGGCTGGTCGTCCACACCGCTCGTGTCCTCGAGGCCGGTGGGGGTGTTGAGGAAGGGGTAGTGGAGGGAGTTCTCGCCGACGTTCTCGAAGGTCATGGTGACGTAGTACGGCTGGGTGGTCCGTACGTCGGACGGCTCCACACCCGCCGTCCTCAGCTCGGCATGGGTGCCCTTGCGCACGCTCACCGCCGTGACCCGCAGGGCGCCGCGCATATGGTCCGAGCCGCGCTTGTAGGTGACCGACGTGGGCTCGCCGAGCCGGAGGGTCTTGCCGCCGTCGCTGTCGGCCGCCATGTCGGCGCGGGTCGCGGGCCGCCGTCGGCCGGACGCGGCGGTGTCGTCCTCGCAGCCGGCGGTGGCGAGGGCGAGGAGGGTGACGCCGAGGGCGCAGACGAGGGCGGTCCCGGATCGGGCGGCGGCGCGAGGCGGGCAGTTGGGCATGGACGGTCCCCCGGTGGTTGATGGTGGTCGATCGGTGATGACGTCGAGCGAGTGATGACTGCCGTAGATGGATACGCCGGTCACGGAGCGTCAGTTCACCTTCTCGGTTCCCGTTGTGGTGATCTTGCTACAGATCATCATGGGCGTGACAAAACCACTGGTCGAGGCTGTGATCAACTCGAGGCGAGAGCTTGAGACGAGGCTGTAGCAATACGCCCGGGGCAACTACCGTGATCCGTATGGACGATCCCGCCGTGGTGTCGGTGCAGCGGTTCTGGCAGGAACTCGGGCTGCCCGGACTCATCGATGTGCACACCCACTTCATGCCCCAGCGCGTACTGGACAAGGTGTGGGCCTTCTTCGACGCCGTCGAGCCCCGCTGGCACATCACCTACCGCGAGGAGGAGGACGAACGCCTCGCGACGCTACGGGCGTTCGGGGCGCGGGCCTTCACCGCCATGCTCTACCCCCACAAGCCGGACATGGCGCGGTGGCTGAACGGCTGGGCGGCCGATTTCGCCGCCCGTACGCCCGACTGTCTGCACACCGCGACCTTCTTCCCCGAGCCCGGTGTGGAGGGGTATGTGCGCGCGGCGCTCGAGGGCGGGGCGCGGGTGTTCAAGGCCCATGTGCAGGTGGGGGCGTACGACCCGGGCGACGCGCTGCTCGACCCGGTATGGGGCATGCTCGCCGAGAGCGGGACGCCCGTCGTCATCCACTGCGGCTCGGGGCCCCACCCGGGCAAGTACACCGGACCGGAGCCGGTGGGGCGGGTGCTGGCCCGTCATCCTCGGCTGCGCCTGGTCATCGCGCATATGGGGCTGCCGGAGTACGCGGACTTCCTGGGGCTGGCGGAGCGGTACGAGGAGGTCCACCTGGACACCACGATGGCCTTCACCGACTTCACCGAGAGCCGGTGGCCGTTTCCGCGGTCGGGGCAGGGGAGGCTGGCCGCCCTGGGGGACCGGGTGCTGTTCGGGAGCGACTTCCCCAACATCCCGTACGGATACCGGCATGCGCTGGACGCGCTGACGCGGGTCGGGCAGGACGAGGAGTGGCTGCGCGGGGTGTGTTACGGGAACGCGGCGCGGTTGTTCGGGATATGACGGGTTGTGGCCGCTCCGGATGCGCCGGTTGTGGATGGAGCGCGGCTGTCTGGATATGGGGCTCGCCCGGTGCCTGCGTCGGCGCCGGGCGAGGGGGGGGTGCGGGGATCGGTCAGCTCTTGTCCAGCGGCAGCGCCTCGGCCAGCGTGCGCCACTGCTCGCGGGGGAGACCCTGGTCGTCGCTCACCACCTGGATCGCGATGTGGTCCGCGCCCGCGGCAAGGAACTCGTCCACGCGCGCCCGGATCGTCTCCGCGTCGCCGAGGGCGTACATGGCGGAGAGGAGACGGTCGCTGCCGCCGTCCGCGAAGTCCGCGTCCTCGAAGCCCAGCCGCTTGAAGTTGTTGGTGTAGTTGGGCAGCGCCAGGTAGCGGCCGAGGTAGTCGCGGGCGGTGGCGCGGGCGCGGTCCGGGTCCGTGTCGAGGACGACCTTCAGCTCCGGCGCGAGCACGGCCTCCTTGCCCAGGACGTCGCGGGCCTTTGCGGTGTGCTCGGGGGTGACGAGGTACGGATGCGCGCCGGCCGCGCGGTCGCGGGACAGCTTGAGCATCTTGGGGCCGAGGGCGGCCAGGACCCGCTGGGCGGCGGGGACCGGTGCCGGGGCGGAGTCCAGCGCGGTCAGGTACTCCTTCATCGCCGTGTACGGGCGCTGGTAGCGCTCACCGGCGAGCGCGCTGTGGCTCACGCCGAGGCCGAGGAGGAAGCGGCCGTCGTGGGCCGCGTTGAGCGCGGTGTGCCGCTCGGCGACGTAGGCCGCCTCGTGGTCCCAGATGCTCAGGATTCCCGTCGCGACGGTGATCCGGGAGGTGGCGTCCAGCAGGACTCCGGCCTGATCCGGGCCGGGGCTGCCACCGAGCCAGATGGCGCCGTACCCCAGCTCGTCCAGCTCGGCCGCCGCCTCGCTGACCTGCTCTGATGGGGCGAAGTCCGTCTTCAGGGCGGCGGTCCAGATGCCGATCTTGCCAAGTGCGGGACGAGAAGTCATACAGAGGGAAGCCGGAGAGTCCTTCCGGTTATTCCGTGGCTCCCACAGCTGTTCCGTGCCCCGGATCCGCCGTTTCGCCACCCGGCCGGTCCCGTCCCCGCCTCCACAGGATTCTCAGGTAATTCACAGGCAGCCGAAAGGGACCTCTCAGGGCCCGCTCCGAGGGTGGAGGTCATGATGCCGACCTCGCCTCATGGGCGTACCGAGCTGCTGCGCCCCGACGGGAGCCCCGTCCGGGTGCTGGTTGTGGACGACGAGTCGGCGCTCGCCGACCTGCTGTCGATGGCACTGCGCTACGAGGGGTGGGAGGTGCGCACCGCGGGTGACGGCGCGGAGGCGATCCGCATCACCCGTGAGCTGCGCCCGGACGCGGTGGTCCTGGACATCATGCTGCCCGATATGGACGGGCTCGCGGTGCTGGGGCGGCTGCGCCGCGAACTGCCCGATGTCCCGGTGCTGTTCCTGACCGCGCGGGACGCGGTGGAGGACCGGATCGCGGGGCTGACGGCGGGCGGGGACGACTACGTCACCAAGCCGTTCAGCCTGGAGGAGGTCGTCGCCCGGCTGCGCGGGCTGCTGCGCAGGTCGGGGGCGGCGGCCGCGCGCAGTGAGTCGGTGCTGGCCGTTGGCGATCTGATCCTGGACGAGGACAGCCACGAGGTGTCGCGCGGGGGGCAGGAGATCCATCTCACCGCGACCGAGTTCGAGCTGCTGCGCTATCTCATGCGCAATCCGCGCCGGGTGCTCAGCAAGGCGCAGATCCTCGACCGGGTCTGGAGCTATGACTTCGGCGGCCAGGCCAACGTGGTCGAGCTCTACATCTCGTATCTGCGGCGCAAGATCGACGCGGGGCGCAGCCCGATGATCCACACCCGGCGCGGCGCCGGGTATCTGATCAAGCCCGGGGAGTAGACACCGTGGCGCACCCCCCGCCCCGGCCGCCCCGGGGCCCCGACATGCCCGGCACCCACGGGACGCCTGGCGTCCCCGAGCCGTCCGGGACTCCTGGCGTCCCCGGGGCGTCCGGGACTCCTGGCGTCCCCGAGGCGCCTGGGACTTCCGGGATGCCCGGCGCCTCCCAGCCGCCCCTGGGCGCGGGAGCGGCGCAGGGGCGCGCGCACGCCCGGCGCGCCCAGCGGGCGGGACGCGCTCAACGAGCCGGGACCGCTCAACGAGCCGGGACCGCTCCACGAGCCGGGACCGCTCAACGCGCCGGGCGCACTCAGCGGGGCGGGCGCCGTCCCTGGTCCCTGCGCACCCGCCTGGTCGTCTCGGCCGTCGCCCTGATCGCGGTGGTCTGCGCGGTGATCGGCACGGTCACCACCCTCGCCCTGCAGTCGTATCTCCAGGGCCAGGTGGACGACGATCTGCGCGCGTCCGTCGGGCGGTTCCTGAACAAGCCGGGTCCGGTGGGCGGGCTCCCCCGGGACGATGTGCTCTTCGTCGCCTCGCCCGGCCAGCCCATCGGCACGGTCGGGGCGCGGTTCGGCCAGAACGGCGAGATCTCCATGTCCGGCAAGAGCAATGACTCGCCCATGACGAACGAGGTCGACGCCGAGAGCCGGGTGGACCCCCTGACCAGCGGTCAGCGGAAGGCGATCGCCGCCGTCCCCCTGGACGGAGACGTGCACACCATCGATCTGCCCGGCCTCGGCGGCTATCGGGCCGTGGCCCAGTCGGACCACCGGGAAGGCGGCATCATCCTCGCCTTCCCGCTCGACCAGACCCAGGAGACGGTCAACACCCTCATCCTCGTGGAGGTCTGTGTGGCCGCGGCCGGGCTGGTCGCGGCCGGGATCGCCGGGGCCGCGATGGTCGGCATCTCGCTGCGCCCGCTGCGCCGGGTGGCCGCGACCGCGACCCGGGTCTCCGAACTCCCCCTGCACAGCGGCGAGGTGGCGCTGCGCGAGCGCGTCCCGGCCTCGGAGGCCGATCCGCGCACCGAGGTCGGCCAGGTGGGGGCGGCGCTCAACCGCATGCTCGGCCATGTGGAGTCGGCGCTCGCGGCCCGCCAGGAGAGCGAGACGCGGGTGCGGCAGTTCGTCGCCGACGCCAGCCATGAGCTCCGTACACCGCTCGCCTCGATCCGCGGCTACGCCGAGCTGACCCGGCGCGGCCGGGAGGAGATCGGGCCCGACACCCGGCATGCCCTCGGCCGGGTCGAGTCCGAGGCCGGGCGGATGACCGGGCTGGTCGAGGATCTGCTGCTGCTGGCCCGGCTGGACGCGGGACGGCCGCTGGAATGCGCGGAGGTCGATCTGTCCCCGCTGGTCGTGGACGCGGTCAGCGACGCGCGGGCGGTCGGCTCCGACCACGAGTGGCGGCTGGAGCTGCCCGATGAACCGGCGGTCGTCTACGGCGACGACGCCCGGCTGCGCCAGGTGCTGGTCAACCTCCTCGCCAACGCCCGGACGCACACCCCGGCCGGTACCACGGTCACGGCGCGGGTGCTGTGGGGCGGGCCGCAGGCGTCGCCGTATCCGGCGCCGTACGGGCTCTCCTATGGGATGCCTTACGGGGCGTCCTCCCATGGCCACCGTAAGGGGCGCGGTTCGCCGCACGCCCAGCCGTACGCCCAGCCGCACGCCCAGCCGTACGCCCAGCCTTACGGCTCCCCGTACGCGGCCGCCCGCGCCGCCGGGGCCTTCGGCCCGCCGCAGCCGCCCTCGTACGTCTCGCTGGAGATCGAGGACGACGGTCCGGGCATCCCGTCCGAGCTGCTGCCGCATGTCTTCGAGCGGTTCGCGCGCGGCGACGCCTCGCGCTCCCGCGCCGCGGGCAGCACGGGGCTCGGCCTGGCCATCGTGCACGCGGTCGTGGCCGCGCACGACGGGCAGGTGACGGTGGACAGCGTGCCCGGGCGCACCGTGTTCGGCGTCCACCTGCCCGTGCACCGGGTCGTTCACCAGGGCGTAACGGACTCACAGGCAGGCCACAGGCTGACCACACAGCCGTGACAGCGCGGCCCGCGACCGTCGACCTCATGCGAACCGACACCCCTCTCGGGGCTCCGCCCGAGACACCCCTGCAGACCTTGCCCGTGCGCGGGCCGGTGACGGTCGTGCGCGGCCGTCCGGTGCTGGACGTCGTCATCCCCGTCTACAACGAGGAAGCGGACCTCGAGCGGTGCGTACGACGGCTGCACGACCATCTGGCCCGCACCTTCCCGTACGGCTTCCGGATCACCATCGCCGACAACGCCAGTACGGACCGCACGCCCGACCTCGCGGCCTACCTGGACGAGAGCATCGAGGAGGTGACGGCGGTCCGGCTGGAGCAGAAGGGGCGCGGGCGGGCGCTGCGCACCGTGTGGTCGCTGTCCGAGGCGCCCGTGCTCGCCTATATGGACGTCGATCTGTCCACGGACCTCAAGGCGCTGCTGCCGCTGGTGGCCCCGCTGATCTCCGGTCACTCCGACCTGGCGATCGGCTCCCGGCTGTCCCGCAGCTCACGGGTGGTGCGCGGGCCCAAGCGCGAGTTCATCTCGCGGGCGTACAACCTGATCCTGCGCGGCAGCCTGGCCGCCCGCTTCTCCGACGCCCAGTGCGGGTTCAAAGCGATCCGTAAGGACGTCGCGGAGCGGCTGCTGCCACTGGTCGAGGACACCGGGTGGTTCTTCGACACCGAGATGCTGGTGCTGGCCGAGCGGGCCGGGCTGCGCATCCACGAGGTGCCGGTGGACTGGGTGGACGACCCCAACAGCACGGTCCACATCGTGAAGACGGCCACGGAGGACCTCAAGGGTGTGTGGCGGGTGGGGCGCGCGCTGGCCACCGGTGCGCTGCCGCTGGACCGGGTGCGCCGTCCGTTCGGCGACGATCCGCGCGACCGGGAGCTGAGCGGGGTGCCGAAGGCCCTGGCCCGCCAGCTGGTCGGGTTCTGTGTGGTCGGCGCGCTGAGCACACTGGTCTATCTGCTGCTGTACTCCCTCTTCCGGATGGGCACCGGTCCGCAGGTGGCCAACGCCCTGGCGCTGCTGCTGTCGGCGCTCGGCAACACCGCGGCCAACCGGAGGCTCACCTTCGGCGTACGCGGCCGGGACCGCGCGATGCGCCACCAGGCCCAGGGGCTGGTCGTCTTCGGCATCGGCCTCGTGCTGACCAGCGGCTCCCTCGCCGCCCTGGACGCCGTCCCCGGCACCGCCTCGCACGGCACCGAACTGGCCGTGCTGATCGCGGCGAACCTCGCCGCGACCGTACTGCGCTTCCTGCTCTTCCGGGCCTGGGTCTTCCCGTCGGACAGCGGGGCCACGACCGACCACGACCCGAGGACCGATCGATGACCACCTACGACTACGGCACCCGGGAAGCCGGGCCGCCGCCGATCCCCGCCGACGCTCCCCGGCCGGGGCCGCAGGCACCCGGCGGCTCGCGCCTGGCGCGGGCCTGGAGAGGACGGCCGGAGGACCCGCGCTGGGCGCGGCCCGCCCTGTGGGCCCTGCTGGCCGCCACCACCGTGCTCTATCTGTGGAGCCTGGGCGCGTCCGGCTACGCCAACCAGTTCTACTCGGCCGCCGTGCAGGCGGGCGGCGAGAGCTGGAAGGCGTTCTTCTTCGGCTCCTCCGACGCCGCGAACTCCATCACCGTCGACAAGCCCCCGGCCGCGCTGTGGCCGATGGCCCTGTCGGTGCGGCTCTTCGGCCTCTCCTCCTGGGCGGTCCTCGCCCCCGAGGCGCTGATGGGCGTCGCGACGGTCGGGGTGCTGTACGCGGCCGTACGGCGCAGGTTCGGCGCGGCCGCCGGGCTTATCGCGGGCGCGGCGCTCGCGGTGACCCCGGTCGCGGCGCTGATGTTCCGCTTCAACAACCCCGACGCGCTGCTGTGTCTGCTGATGGTCTCGGCCATCTACTGCGTGCTGCGCGCGCTGGAGGACGCGCGCACCAAGTGGCTGGTGCTGGCCGGGGTCTGCTTCGGCCTCGGCTTCCTCACCAAGACGCTTCAGGCGTGGCTGATCCTGCCGCCGCTCGCGGTGGTGTACGCGGTGTGCGCCCCGGCGAAGTTCGGCCGGCGGATCGGGCAGCTGCTGCTCGCGGGGCTCGCGATGGTGGTGTCCGGCGGCTGGTGGGTCGCGATCGTCGAGCTGTGGCCGGCGTCCTCGCGCCCGTACATCGGCGGTTCGCAGCACAAC
>NZ_JAAAYH010000280.1:0-12096 GCF_018035285.1 Streptomyces sp. MK37H
CCGCCGTGCCGCATCCGCCCGGCCGCGTCCCGGCGGCCGTCGCCGCCGCCCATCAGGAAGTACTGGACGGCGGGGAGGTCTCCGCTCCCCGGATCGCCCTCCCGGCCCAGCGCCCGGTCGAACCAGCGGCGGCGGAACTCCAGGTAGGACGGGGCGAGGTTGCCGTCCAGGGTCGCCCACGGGCCGAAGTCCACGTCTCCGGCGAACGTCTCGCAGCGGTGCCCGTGCGTCCACGGGCCCATCACCAGGTGGGAGGGTGCCGACTTGAGCGCGCGCAGGGCGGTGAAGTTCTCGATGGTGGAGCGGACGTAGGGGTCGTACCAGCTGCCCACGTGCAGGCTCGGCGCGTCCGGGAAGCGCTCGTAAAAGCCTCGCCCGTAGATCGCCGGGGCGCGGTAGTAGTCCCCGAAGGTGTCCTGCCGCCACTGCTCCAGCAGAAAGTCCTCGTACGCCGACAGGTGCCGCAGCGGTGTGCAGCCCGGCCGCCACGGCATCGCGCCGAACCAGCCCGCCACATCCACCCGCAGCAGTTCCTCGGCCAGCACCGGATCCGCCGCCGCCTCCGGGCTCATCGCCGCGTGCCGCAGCGCCCAGGTCACCTGCTTCAGCTCGAAGGCTCCGCCCATCCGCATCCCCGCGTCGTACGCGGACGAGAAGCCGCCGGAGTCCTGGAACATGGCGGCGAGCCCCGTCACGCCCTCGGCGGCGGCGGCCGCCTGGACGTGGGCGGAGTAGGACACCCCGGTCATCACGACCCTGCCGTCACACCACGGCCGGCTCCTGAGCCAGTCGATCGTGTCCGCCCCGTCCGGGCCCTCGCCGAGGTACTTCACGAAGGTTCCCTCGGAGTCGCCACGGCCACGGCAGTCCTGCCGTACGACGTGGTAGCGGGCCTCGGTGAAGTGCCGGGCGATGTCCTCGGGCATCGGGACCGGCGCGTCGCCGCGGTCCTGGTCCGAGCCGCGCCGCGCACGCCGGCCGTACGGGGTGCGCTCCAGGAGCACGGGCAGCGCGGTCGCCTCCGGCTCGGGTGAGGCGGAGTACAGGTCGGCTGCGAGCCGGATGCCGTCCCGCATCGGGATGCGCAGGGTGTGGCGCCACAGGGCGCCGCCCTGGAGGGCTTCGGGTCGACCGGTGCGGGAGGTGTCGTAGCAGGTCACGCCCGTGACGCTAAGCAGCGGCGCAGAGTGTGGCGATCACTTGACCTCATCAGGTCAACTGTTCTGCCGGACGGTGACGGGACCCGGCACGGGACCTACTGTGCAGCGCAACCCAGCACAGGTCCCAGGAGGCCGCCATGAGCACACCCGCCAGCCGCACCCAGGAGGTGCGGGCCCCCGAGCCGGACGAGGGCGGCCGTGGCTCCCGGCTCCTCGACCTGGTCGAGCGTGCGGGCAACGCACTGCCGCATCCGTTCTGGCTGTTCTGGCTCCTGGGCGGGGTGGTCGCCTGCGTCAGCTGGGCCCTGCACACCGCCGGCCTGCGCGTCGAGGACCCGTCCTCGGGTGACCTGGTCGGCGTCCGCAGCGCCCTGTCGGCGGCAGCCGTACGGGACCTGATCAGCGGTGCCGAGGAGTCCTTCGTCACCTTCGGCCCGCTCGGCACCGTGCTGATGGTGATGCTCGGCGTCGCGGTCGCCGAGCGGTCGGGACTCTTCGAGGCACTGGCCCGCCGCATGCTGTCGGGCCTGTCCCCGCGGACGGTCGTCCTGGGCGTGGCCCTGGGCGGCGTCCTGGGGAAGTTCTTGTCCGACTCCGCGTACGTGGTCCTCATCCCGCTCGGAGCGGTGGCCTTCCGCGCCGTGGGCCGCTCCCCCATGCTCGGCATGATCGTCGCGTTCGTCTCCATCAACGCCGCGGGGGACGCCAACCCGCTCATCGCCCCCGGTGACGCGCTGTTCGCCTCCGTGGCCACCGAGGCCGCGCGGCTCGTCGACAAGGACGTGGTGGTCCGCGCGACGGACAACATGTACTTCACCACCGTCTCGGCGTTCGTGCTGGCCGGCACCATCGCCCTGGTCGTGGACAAGATCCTCGCCAAGCGCGAGCACCACCTGACCCCCGACGCGGACCTGGAGGCCGCCGCCGCGGGGCGGGGCGTCGCCGCCGAGGTCGACGACGCCACCGAGGTACGGGCCCTGAAGATGACCGGGCTGGCCGTGCTCGGTTACGCCGCGCTGATCGTGCTCGCGATGCTCCCCGCCTCGTCGCCGCTCCGCGGCGAGGGGGGCGCGATCGTGGAGTCCACCTTCATGAACGCCATCGCCGTCTTCCTCACCGTTCTCTTCCTGCTCATCGGTGCCGTGTACGGGCGGCTCACCGGGCGGATCAGGGGGAGCCGCGCGATACCGGAGTTCATGGCGGACGGAGTGCGCTCCATCGCGCCGCTGCTGGTGCTCTTCTTCGCCGTGTCCCAGTTCCTCGCCCTGTTCAAGTGGACCAACATCGCCACGGTCGTCGCGGTCGACGGCGCGGACTTCCTCAAGCAACTGGGCGCACCCACGCTCGTGCTGTTCTCCGTGCTGATCGTCGCGGTCGCGCTGATGAACCTCGTCATCACCTCCGGCTCCGCCCTGTGGGCCCTGGTCGCCCCGGCACTCGTGCCCATGCTGATGCTGCTCGGCACCAGTCCGGCCGTCACCATGGCCCTGTACCGCATCGCCGATTCCTGTACGAACTCCATCACCCCGATGAGCACCTCGTTCATCCTCTGCGTGGGCTATCTCCAGACCCTCCGCCGCAAGGCCGGCATCGGCACCCTGATCTCCTTCACCCTGCCCGTCGCCATGATCATGCTGGTGGTCTGGGTGCTGCTGTTCTTCCTCTGGTACCTGCTGGGCATCCCGCTCGGCCCGGGCGCGCCCGTACGGTGAGCGCCGTACGCTGACGGCGTGAGCATCGTCCTCGACCTCGGAGGGCTCGCCCCCGCGGACCTCGCGGCGGCACCCTGCGCGATGTCGGAACTGATGGCGAGCCTGCACATACTCGCCGAACCCGAGCACCACCCGGAGGCCGCCGGCTGGGCGGCCCGCGCCGCCGCGGCGGGACCCGAGCTGCGCGACGAGCTGTCCGTGTTCGCTCCTCTATGGGCCCGCTTCCGCTGCCGCCTGTTCTTTCCCCATACGGTGCCGGTGCCGCACGCGGCGAGCCTCGACGAGGAGCTGGCGGCGACGGCGGAGCTGCCGGTGGACGACTTCGTCGATCTGGTGGCGCCCGGAGTCCTCGGCACCGCCGCGCAGGACGTGCCGCCGGCCCGCGAGCTGCGCCTCGGCACCGCCGCCGCCGAGGACTACGCCCGCCGCTGTCTGCGCCGCAGTTACGCCCGCGGGGAACTGGCGCGGCAGTTGGTGGCGGCACCGCTGGAGCTGCGGGACCGGCTGCTGGCGGTGCTGCGGGCCGCCGACACCGCGTTCTTCGCCGAGGACTGGCGCACCCTGCGGCCGGCCCTGGAGGACCACGCGCGCGAGGTGCGCCGCCGACTGGCGGCCCTCCCCCTGGGGGCACCCCCGGCCGGAGTCCCTCAGCCTCCGGCCGGGGGTGCCCCCAGGGGGACTTCGGCCGGGGGGACCTCCAACTCGCTTCGCTCGCCCGCGGATGTGCTCACCGAGCTGCTGCCCACGGCGGTCCGGGTCGGTCCGGGCGAACGGGTACGGCTGGACAAGCTCCAGATCGACGAGGTGAAGGTGGCCCCGCGCCCCCTCGTCCTCGTCCCGTCCGCCCGGGTGTGGCCGCATCTGACGGTCAAGCGCGAGCACCCGTCGTGCGTGGTGGTGCAGTACGCGGCGCCCCGCACCACCCCGGACGTACAGCTGACCCTGCGTGATCTGCACGACCGGCTGATGGCGCTGACCTCGCCCGCCCGGATGGAGCTGTGCCGTCATCTGCTGGGCGAGCCCATCACCACCTCGGAGCTCGCCGCCCGGCTCGGCTCCAGCGAACCGCAGGTCTCCCGCGCGCTGCGGACCCTGCGCGACGCGGGCCTGGTGCGCTCCACCCGGGACGGCAAGCTGGTGCGGCACCGGCTCGCCACGGATGTCGTCCAGCGACTGGGCCAGGACGTCCTCGCCACCGTGGCGCGGTGAACCGGACGGCGGCCTAACGGTCCTTGGCCAGCGCGACCAGCTCGGCGAAGAGCCCGCCCGCGTGGACGAGTTCGTCGTACCGGCCCTGTTCGATGATGCGGCCGTTCCGCATGACGATGACCCGGTCCGCGAGGCGGGTGTTTTCGAGCTGGTGCGTCACCACGATCGTCATGCGCTCGGCGGCGATGCGCTTGACCTCCAGGAAGATCTGGTGCTCGCCGCGCGGGTCCATCTGGGACGTCGGTTCGTCCAGGATCAGCAACGGGGTCCGGCGGTACAGGGCGCGGCCGCAGGCGAGTCGCTGCCACTGTCCTCCGGACAGCTCGGCGCCGCCGAAGAGTTCGCGGGCCAGCAGGGTGTCGAGCTGCCGGGGCAGCTTCTCGATGGCCTCCCGCATGCCGACGGCGTCGACGGCCTCCCACACCGGGGCGTCGTCGTAGGTCTTGGGCTGGCCGAGGGTGATGTTCTCGCGGGCGCGCAGGGGCCAGCAGGCGAAGTTCTGGGGAACGAGGGCCGTCCGCGCCCACACCGCGTCGGCGTCGGCCTCGGCCAGATCGGTGTCGTCCCACAGGATCCGGCCCTTGTCGGGGAGGAGGATGCCGGTGAGGAGCTTGGTCAGGGTGGACTTGCCCGACCCGTTCTCGCCCACGATGGCGAGGATCTCGCCGCGGCGCAGGGTGAGGGAGACGCCGTCGACCGCGGGCTCGTTCTTGCCCGGGTACTGGTAGACGACGTCGTCGAGGCGGATCTCGTCCACCCGGCCCGGGATGGTCGACTCCCCGCGCTGCGGGGCGCGGTCGGCCGCCATGTCGAGGAACGACCGCATGTCGGCGAGGTAGAGCGAGGTGTGGAACATCGCGGCGCCATGGATGACGAGCTGCGAGAGTGCGGCGAGCGTGGCCTGCACGGCGACGACCGCGGTGGCCGCGACCGGCAGGGCGACGCGGCCGGTGGTGGCCAGCCAGGCGAGGGCGGCCCAGGTGCCGAGGAGGAACAGCCCGCCGAGGGCGGAGGTCGCCAGGACGATACGGAGCATGCGCGGCGCGGCGGTCAGGGTGCGCTGGTCGATGCGCTCGGACAGGGCGCGGTACCAGTAGACGAGATAGCCGGTCATGCCGTTGGCGCGCACCTCGTCGCCGTACCGGGAGTACGTGGCCCACCAGCGCATCATGCCGCGCACGTTGCGGTCGCCGATGTTGGCGTAGTGCGTCTCGTAGTCGACGCGGGCGGAGAGCACGGCGCCCAGACCGGCGGGCAGCACGGCGAGCAGGAGCAGCGGGAGCATCAGCCAGTGGAGGACGGTGATGACACCGCTGGCGGCGATCATGCGGACCAGGGCGGCCATGAAGCGCTGGGCGTCCTGGACCATCAGCCGGGTGCGGGTGACGCCGACCTCGGCGGCCTCCTGGCGGTCGGCGAACCCCGGCTCCCCGTACGCGGAGGCCTCGACCCGGCATACGGCGGTCACGAGGGCGACGTCCGCCTCGGACATCAGGCGCGGGGTGATCCGCCCGTCGGCGTACGCGGACAGAGCACCGCTGATTCGGCCGACGGCGGCGGCCACGGCCACGACGACAAGGGCCGGCAGCGCGGCGTGCAGGCGTGTCGATACGGTGCCCGCGCCGAGGATGTGCGTCATCGCCTGTGCGGTGAACCCCAGCACGCAGGCGGCCGTGGCGCCGGTGAGGACCTGGCAGGCGAGGAGCAGGACGACCGCGGGGCGGTCGACGGCCCAGGCCATGCGCGCGGTCTTCTTCAGCACCGAGGGAAGCCGCGAGCACATGGTGGCGAAACTCGCCTCTTCCAGCGGGTTCTTGCCGTGCTTCCCCTCGAAGCTGATGACCGCGGGCGGTGGAGGGGGTGGCGCTGCGGGGCGTTCGGTCGAGGTGTCGGTCACGGTCACCTGGAGCCCTCCTCGGGTCGCCGCCGCACCTGGATGGTCCGGCGATGCCAGGCTCAACGAGACGGTGCGCGTCTCGAACGCGCTCGATTCCGGACGAAGCGGGGGCCCAGGAATGCGGGGGCATCGAACGCGTGGTCGCGTGCCGCAAGGCTTCCGGTGCGGCCGGGGGTGGCCGAAACGCCGGTGGTGGTGACGTGGGTGACGTATGAGGTTCCACGACGCGTCGCCTGTCACCAACCTCCTCGGACAGCACAGCTAGTGCCGCGTCAGTCAAGGTTTGCCCGGTAGCGAGGCGTCCTGGTGCGGTCAGCTGCATCGACGATGTCCGACGGGTCAGGCGATGCGGTCCAGAACGATCGGGGTGGTGGTGTATTCCGTGTTCGCGGGGGCGTAGGCGATCGCGTCGGCCAGGGCTTCCAGGGCGTAGGGGAAGGCCGACGGGGTGTCGGTGTGGAGGGTGAGGAGGGGCTGGCCGGTGGTGATGTGGTCGCCTGGTTTGGCGTGGAGTTCTATGCCCGCGCCCGCCTGTACCGGGTCCTCCTTGCGGGCGCGGCCCGCGCCCAGGCGCCAGGCGGCGAGGCCCACCGCGTAGGCGTCGAGGCGGGTGAGGACGCCGGTCGACTCGGCGTGGAGGACGTGGTGTTCGCGGGCCACCGGGAGCGGGGCGTCCGGGTCGCCGCCCTGGGCGGCGATCATGCGGCGCCAGTGGTCCATCGCGGTGCCGTCGGCCAGGGCCTTGGCCGGGTCGGCGTCCTTCAGGCCCGCCGCGTCCAGCATCTCGCGGGCCAGGGCCAGGGTGAGCTCGACGACGTCGGCCGGGCCGCCGCCCGCCAGGACCTCCACGGACTCGCGGACCTCGAGGGCGTTGCCCGCCGTCAGGCCGAGCGGGGTGGACATGTCGGTGAGCAGGGCGGTCGTACGGACGCCGTGGTCGTTGCCGAGGCCGACCATCGTGCCGGCCAGCTCGCGCGCGGAGTCGATGTCCTTCATGAAGGCGCCGGAGCCCACCTTGACGTCCAGGACCAGGGAGCCGGTGCCCTCGGCGATCTTCTTGGACATGATCGAGGAGGCGATGAGCGGGATCGACTCGACCGTGCCGGTGACATCGCGCAGCGCGTACAGCTTCTTGTCGGCCCGGGCCAGCCCCTCGCCCGCCGCGCAGATGACCGAGCCGACGTCGCGGAGGACGGCCAGCATGTCGCCGTTGGTCAGCTGGGCGCGCCAGCCGGGGATGGACTCCAGCTTGTCCAGGGTGCCGCCGGTGTGGCCCAGGCCCCGGCCGGAGAGCTGCGGTACGGCGGCTCCGCAGGCGGCCACGAGGGGGGCGAGCGGCAGGGTGATCTTGTCGCCGACGCCGCCGGTGGAGTGCTTGTCGGCGGTCGGGCGCGGCAGGGAGGAGAAGTCCATCCGCTCACCGGACGCGATCATCGCGGCGGTCCAGCGGGCGATCTCGGCCCGGTCCATGCCGTTGAGGAAGATCGCCATCGCGAGCGCGGACATCTGCTCGTCCGCCACCTCGCCGCGCGTGTAGGCGTCGATGATCCAGTCGATCTGGGCGTCGGTGAGGCGGGTGCCGTCGCGCTTGGCGCGGATGACGGAGATGGCGTCCATGGGGGCTGTACGGGGCCTTTCGTGTTCAGGGGGCCCGACCGGGTGGGCCGAGGCGGCGTGGGGCGTCAGCCGTGGGCCGCGGCGCGGCGGAGGTCGGCGGGGCCGAAGGCGTCCGGGAGGAGTTCGGCGAGCGGGCGGATGCCCGTGGCGGTGTCCATCTGGAGCTCCGGGCCGCCGTGCTCCCACAGCAGCTGACGGCAGCGGCCGCAGGGCATCAGCACGGTGCCCTCGCTGTCGCAGCAGGTGAAGGCGGTGAGGCGGCCGCCGCCGGAGGCGACGAGGGAGGAGACCAGACCGCATTCGGCGCACAGCGCGACGCCGTACGCGGCGTTCTCCACATTGCAGCCGCTGACCGTTCGGCCGTCGTCCACGAGCGCGGCGGCGCCCACCGGGAAGCCGGAGTAGGGGGCGTAGGCCCGGGACATGGCGTCCCGGGCCTGGACGCGCAGCGACTCCCAGTCGGGGGTCGCGGCGGCGGAAGTGGTCATGTGCCCTGTCCCTTCCGGTAGGGCCTGTTGTTCGCCTTGGGCATCCGCAGCCGCTGTGAGGCGAGCCCCATGACCAGCAGGGTCACGATGTACGGCGTGGCGCTGACCAGGTCGTTGGGGACCGTGTCGGTCAGGGCGTACCACAGCAGCAGCGCGACGGCCGCGGCGCCGGACACCGCGCCCGCGACATAACTCTTGCGGACAATCCGCCAGGCCGCCAGCGCGGCGAGGCCGAGCGCGACCAGGAGCAGCAGGGCGTGCACGGTCGCCCCGCCGTTGCGCAGCTGGAGCGCGTCGGAGTAGCCGAAAAGACCGGCGCCCATCGCGAGCCCGCCCGGCCGCCAGTTGCCGAAGAGCATGGCGGCGAGGCCGATGTAGCCGCGGCCGCCGGTCTGGCCCTCGTTGTAGATGTGCGAGCGGACGAGGGCGAGGAAGACGCCGCCGAGCCCGGCGAGGGCGCCGGAGATCACCACGGCCGCGTACTTGTAGAGGTAGACGTTGACGCCGAGGGACTCGGCCGCCGTCGGGTTCTCACCGCAGGACCGCAGCCGCAGTCCGAACGAGGTCCGCCACAGGGCGAAGAAGCTGCCCACGACCAGCAGGACGGAGACGACGGTCAGCGCCGAGATGTCGGTGACCAGGCCGCCGAGGATGCCCGCGACGTCCGAGACCAGGAACCAGTGGTGGTTCTCCAGATCGGCGAGCCAGTCGGACAGTCCGGGGACGGTGAACGACTGGATGGGGTCGACCTGCGGGGAGTTCTTCGGGGAGCCGCCGATGTCGGCCAGCGGCTCGAACCAGCGCTTGGCCAGATAGGTGGTGGCGCCGAGCGCGAGGATGTTCATCGCCACACCGGAGATGATGTGGTCCACCCCGAAGGTGACGGTGGCCACCGCGTGCACCAGACCGCCGACCGCGCCGCCGAGGACGCCCGCGAGCACCCCCACCCAGGGGTTGGTCTGGTAGCCGGCCCAGGCGCCGAAGAAGGTGCCGAGGATCATCATGCCCTCGAGGCCGATGTTGACCACACCGGCCCGCTCGGACCACAGCCCGCCGAGGCCCGCGAGGCCGATGGGCACGGCCATGGAGAGGGCGGCGCCGATCTGCCCGGCGGAGGTGACGCGGTCGAAGTCCGCCTGCTGGGCGGCGTCGACGAGCGCCCGCAGCACCGACAGCGCGATCAGCGCCCCGGCGACGATCAGCAGCACCTTGCCCAGGGACATCCGGGAGGCGGGCCCGTTCCCCTTGCCCGGCGTGCTCGTGCTCTTGGTGGTGGTCACCGTGGCACTCATGCCGGCACCTCCTGCTTGTCCGTACCCTTGTCGGCCCTGGCCTGGGCGGCGAGCTCAGCGCCCACCCTCTGCTGCTGGCGCTTGAGCCCGTAGCGGCGCACCAGTTCGTACGCGATGACGACACACAGGACGATCACGCCCTGCATCACGCCGACGATCTCCTTGTCGTAGCCCTCGAACTCCAGGCGGTTGGCGCCGCGCTCGAGGAAGCCCCACAGCACGGCGGCCAGGCCGATGCCGACCGGGTTGTTGCGGCCGAGCAGCGCGACGGCGATACCGGTGAAGCCGATGCCGGTGGGGAAGTCGGAGGTGAACTGGTGGGTGTCGTTGAGCAGGGTCGGCATGCCGATCAGACCGGCCATCGCGCCCGAGAGCAGCATGCTGGTGAGCACCATGCGCTTGACGTTGACGCCGCTGGCCTGGGCGGCGGACTCGGAGCGGCCCACCGCGCGCAGATCGAAGCCGAACCGGGTGCGTCCGAGCAGGAACCAGAAGCCGACGCCCGCGAGCGCCGCGACGACGATGAAGCCCCAGATGGGGTCGAGGTCGCCGCCCGCCGGGATGGTGAAGAAGTGGCTGGAGGACGGCAGCGGGTCGGTGGCCACGATGTTGGTCTGCTTGTCGAGGTCGGCCAGCCGCCCGTCCACCAGCAGATAGCTGATGACGATGCCCGAGAGGGAGTTCAGCATGATGGTGCTGATCACCTCGCTGACGCCCCGGTAGACCTTCAGCAGACCGGCGATGGACGCCCACATGGCGCCGACGAGCATGCCGACCAGCAGGATCAGCGGGATCTGCACCAGCCCGGGGAGCTTCAGCGCCCCGCCGACGACGGCGGCGAAGAAGGCCGCGAGCCGGTACTGGCCGTCGACGCCGATGTTGAAGAGGTTCATCCGGAAGCCGATGGCCACCGCGAGCCCCGCCAGGTAGTACGTGGTCGCCTTGTTGAGGATGTAGACCTGGCTGTCGGCCTTCACGCCGTAGTCGAACATGATGCCGAAGGCGTTGAACGGCTCCTTGCCGGTCGCCAGCAGCACCAGCGCGGTCACCACGAACGCGGCGGCGAGCGCCAGCACCGGGGCCGCGACCGCGAGCAGCACCCGCTCCTTGTCCAGCTTCTTCATCGGTCCTCTCCCCCGGTCGCGGCCTGGGCCTCGGTTCCGGCCCCGGTCGCGGCCTCGGTCCCGTCGTCCGCCGGGCCCTCCAGATGGCCGGAGGCGGCACCGGTCATGGCCGAGCCCAGCTCCTCCGGGGTGATGGTGGCGGGGTCGGCGTCGGCGACCAGCCGGCCGCGGTACATCACCCGCAGGGTGTCGGACAGGCCGATCAGCTCGTCCAGGTCGGCCGAGATCAGCAGCACGGCCAGGCCGTCCCGGCGCGCGGCGCGGATCTGGTCCCAGATCTGCGCCTGGGCGCCCACGTCCACACCCCGGGTGGGGTGCGCGGCGATCAGCAGCTTGGGGTGGTGGCTCATCTCCCGGCCGACGATCAGCTTCTGCTGGTTGCCGCCGGACAGCGAGGCCGCGGTGACCTCGATCCCCGGCGTACGCACGTCGTACTCGGCGACGATCCGCTCGGTGTCGCGCCGGGCGGCGGCCGGGTTCAGCAGCCCGGCCTTGCTGTTGGGCTCCTCGGTGACATGGCCGAGGATGCGGTTCTCCCACAGCGGCGCTTCCAGCAGCAGTCCGTGCCGGTGGCGGTCCTCGGGGATGTAGCCGATGCCGTCCTCGCGCCGCTTGCGGGTGGGCGCGTGGGAGATGTCGGCGCCGTCCAGGGTGATGGTGCCGGCGTCGGGGTCGCGCATACCCATGATGGCCTCGACCAGTTCGGCCTGACCGTTGCCCTCCACACCGGCGATGCCGAGGACTTCGCCCTTGCGGATGGCGAAGTCGATGTCGTCGAGCACGGCCCGCTCGACCCCGTCCACATCGGTGGCGGTCAGCCGCAGCGCGTCCACGACGAGCATGTCGGTGTCGGTGACGGTGGATTCGCGGGTCTCGGGCGAGGGCAGCTCGCTGCCGACCATCAGCTCGGCCAGCTGCCGGGGGTTGGTCTCGGACGGCACGACGGAGGCGACCGTGGTGCCGCGCCGGATGACGGTGATGTCATCGGCCACGGACAGCACCTCGCCCAGCTTGTGCGAGATGAACAGCACGGTCAGGCCCTCGGACTTGAGCTCGCGGAGGTTGTCGAAGAGCGCGTCGACCTCCTGCGGGACGAGCACGGCGGTCGGCTCGTCGAGGATCAGCGTCCGGGCGCCCCGGTAGAG
This sequence comes from Streptomyces sp. MK37H, assembly GCF_018035285.1. Lineage (NCBI taxonomy): Bacteria > Bacillati > Actinomycetota > Actinomycetes > Kitasatosporales > Streptomycetaceae > Streptomyces > Streptomyces sp. MK37H. The sequence goes on from NZ_JAAAYH010000280.1 coordinate 11,645, forward strand.
GACCTTGAGGATCTCCACGCGCTGACGGTCCGCCACGCCCAGGTCCTCGACGAGGACATCGGGGCGGACACCCAGCCCGTAGGCGTCGGAGATCTCCTTGATCCGGGCCCGCGCCTTGCCGGCGATGCCGTGCAGCTTCTCGGCGCCGAGGACCACGTTCTCCAGCACGGTGAAGTTGTCGGCGAGCATGAAGTGCTGGTGCACCATGCCCACGCCGCGGGATATGGCGTCCGCCGGGGAGTGCAGTTCCACCGTCTCGCCGTCGATCGCGATGGTGCCCTCGTCCGGGCGCTGCATCCCGTAGAGGATCTTCATCAGGGTCGACTTGCCCGCGCCATTCTCGCCCACGAGGGCGTGCACGGTGCCGCGGCGCACGGTGATGTCGATGTCGTGGTTGGCGACGACTCCGGGGAACCGCTTGGTGATTCCGTGGAGTTCTACGGCGACGTCGG
>NZ_JAAAYH010000281.1:0-12065 GCF_018035285.1 Streptomyces sp. MK37H
GCGGAGTCATCTCGCAGGGGGCCGCCTCGCTCGGGGATGCCTGGTACGGGGATGCGCAGCCCGGGGTTCCCTCGCGTTCGGTGTTCGTTGCGGCCCCCGTCCCCCGGGCATACCCGGTCGGCGCAGCGTGCCCGACCGGCGCTGCGTTCCCGGCCTCCCCAGGCCCAGCCTCCGGGTCCACCAGCTCCAAGCCGATCATGAGGCCACGGCCGCGTACGTCCCCGATCCACCGGCGACCGGTGGCGAATTGGCGCAGCCGGTCCAGCATCCGGGCGCCGACCGTCGCCGCGCGTTCGGCGAGGTTGTTCTCGCGGACGTAGGCGAGGGTCGCGGCGCCCGCGGCCATGGCCAGTTGGTTGCCGCGGAAGGTGCCCGCGTGGGCTCCGGGGGGCCAGACGTCGAGGTCCTCGTGGTAGACCACGACGGCCAGCGGCAGGCCACCGCCGATGGCCTTCGACAGCACCATCACATCGGGCACCACCCCGCTGTGGTCGACCGCCCAGAAGGCCCCGGTGCGTCCGACGCCGGTCTGGACCTCGTCCGCGATGAGCGGGATGGAGCGGGCCGCGGTGATGTCGCGCATCCGGCGCAGCCAGCCGTCCGGGGCCGGGATCACCCCGCCCTCGCCCTGCACCGGTTCGAGGATCATCCCGGCCGGGTTGGCCGCCCCGCCCTTCGGGTCGTCGAGCAGCTTCTCGGTCCAGCGCGCGGAGAGTTCGGCGCCGTGCTCCCCGCCGACCCCGAACGGGCAGCGGTAGTCGTACGGAAAGGGCAGCCGGGTCACACCGGACGACGGGGCGCCGCCGGATGCGGCCAGCGCCCCGGCCGTCATGCCGTGGTAGGCCCCGGAGAAGGCGAGCAGGCCGTCGCGCCCAGTGGCGGTCCGCACCAGCTTGAGCGCGGCCTCGACCGCGTCCGTGCCCGCCGGTCCGCAGAACTGCACCCGCGCGCGGGCGGCGAGTCCGGGCGGCAGGGTGGCGAAAAGCTCGTCCGTGAAGGCGTCCTTGACCGGTGTGGCCAGGTCCAGGACCTGCAGCGGCGCCTCCGCGTCCAGGACGGCCCGGATCGCGTCCAGCACCACCGGGTGGTTGTGCCCCAGCGCCAGCGCCCCGGCCCCGGAGAGACAGTCGAGATAGCGGCGGCCGTCGGCCCCTTCGACCGTCATCCCCCGGGCGCGCACCGGAACGATGGGCAGCGCCCGGGCATAGGTGCGGGCGGCGGACTCACGCAGCGCCTGGCGCCGCAGAATGCCCTGTGCGGCGCCGCCGTCGTCGGACACGGCGGCCAGGGCCATCGGCGGGAGCTGGGTCACGGCCACGCGTCTCGGTCCTCCTGCTGCTGAACACCCTCCGGCTGTCCCCCGTACGTACCAACGACGCGTGGCGCTCTGGATCACGGGCTGAGCGAAGATCCTTGCGGCCGGGAACCAAGGACCCGCTCGCAGCCGTCGTAGGCGGCACCGGCATAGTGGGATACCACCCCATTGCCGGGGCGGTGCATGACAATTCCACACAGGCCGTAGAGCAGTTCAGAACCTCAGGGGGAGTCCCGCCCATGCCATCCAAACGCCGACCCGCACTGGCCGTGGCCGCCATAGCCTCGGTTCTGGCGCTCACCGCCACCGCGTGCGACTCCTCGGACGACAACACCGACGCCAAACCGACCGCGTCGTCGGAGCAGCAGGGCGTGGACGACATCAAGCTGCCCGACAACCTCAACGACAAGTTGAAGAACCTCGGCATCGATCTGGATCAGTGGAAGAACGGTGCCTGGAACAAGTGGGACAAGGACGACTGGCTGCGCGAGGCCGGTGACTTCATCAACCCGATCATCAAGGGCCTGTGGAAGCCGGACCGGATGCGCGACGCGCAGGAGCCCGACAAGCCGGTGGACGACAGCGACATCGCGGACGACCAGGGTGTGACCGACCCCGATCCGCAGCCCGTCCCGGCCAAGGAGGTCGCCAGCCCGTACAGCTCCAACGTCCCCTACGCGGGCAAGGTCTTCTTCGACGGCCCCGAGGGCTCGATGGTCTGCTCCGCGACGGTGGTCGAGGACCCGGCGCACCCCGGCAAGTCCAACCTGGTGTGGACGGCGGGCCACTGCGTCCACGCGGGCAAGGGCGGCGGCTGGTACAAGAACCTGATGTTCGTGCCCTCCTACAACGACGCGGGCAAGTCGCAGGCGGAGCTGGAGAACGCCACCAAGGAGGAGCTGGCTCCCAAGGGCGTCTGGTGGGCCGACTGGGCCCAGACCTCCTCGCAGTGGATCGACAACGGCGCGGCTGTGGGCGGCAAGGGCGCTCCGTACGACTTCGCGGTGATGCATGTGAAGCCGGAGGCCAGCGGCGGCAAGTCGCTCGAGGAGACGGTGGGCGGCGCGCTGCCGGTCGACTTCAACGCCCCGGCGGTGAAGTCCATCGACGAGATCACGGCCACCGGCTACCCGGCCGCCCCGCCGTTCGACGGCCAGAAGATGAACCAGTGCGCGGACAAGCCGGGCCGGCTCTCCCTGGACGCCAAGCAGCCGACGATGTACCGCATCGGCTGCACCATGACCGCGGGCTCCTCCGGCGGTGGCTGGGTCGCCAACGGCGCGGACGGCAAGCCGGCGCTGGTGTCCAACACCTCGATCGGCCCGTCCAACGCGACCTGGCTGGCGGGCCCGCATCTGGGCCCCGAGGCGAAGGGCGTCTACAGCGCGGTCAGCAAGAAGTTCGCGAACCAGTGACCGGTTGAGCCGGTAGCCGTCAGGCAGCCGTCCATCCCATGGCGAGGGCCCGCCCCCGGAACTCCGGAGGCGGGCCCTCGTCGTGCAGGTGTCGTAGCCGACGCGGTGCGGCTGGTGTGACTGGCCGACTAGCGCTGTCCGGCGGCCGTCGCCGGGATGAAGCGCCGCAGCTCCGCCGCAAGCTCCTCGTGTACGCGCGCCTTGAGCAGCGTGCCCTCGGGGGTGTGCTCCTCGGAGAGCACCTCGCCCTCGGCGTGGGTGCGCGCGACGAGCTTGCCGTGGGTGTACGGCAGCAGCACCTCGATCTCGACCTGGGGCCGGGGCAGCTCCTCGTCGATCACCGCGAGCAGCTCGTCGATGCCCAGCCCGCTGCGGGCCGACACCGCCATGGCCCGCCGCTCCATGCGCAGCAGCCGCTGCACGACGAGCGGATCGGCCATGTCCGCCTTGTTGATCACGACGATCTCGGGCACGTCGACCGCACCCACATCGCGGATCACCTCGCGCACGGCGGCCAGCTGCTCCTCCGGCGTCGGATGCGAGCCGTCCACCACATGGAGGATCAGATCGGCGTCGCCGACCTCCTCCATCGTGGAGCGGAACGCCTCCACCAGGTGGTGCGGCAGATGCCGGACGAACCCGACGGTGTCCGCCAGCGTGTAGAGCCGCCCGCTGGGGGTCTCGGCCCGGCGCACGGTCGGGTCGAGGGTGGCGAACAGCGCGTTCTCCACCAGGACGCCCGCGCCGGTGAGCCGGTTGAGCAGCGAGGACTTGCCCGCGTTGGTGTATCCGGCGATGGCGACCGAGGGGACCTTGTGGCGCCGCCGCTCCTGCCGCTTGATGTCGCGGCCGGTCTTCATCTCGGCGATCTCGCGGCGCATCTTCGCCATCTTCTCGCGGATGCGGCGCCGGTCCGTCTCGATCTTGGTCTCACCGGGACCACGAGTGGCCATACCGCCGCCCGAGGATCCGGAGCCACCGCCACCCATCTGGCGTGACAGCGACTGACCCCAGCCTCGCAGCCTCGGCAGCATGTACTGCATCTGGGCGAGCGAGACCTGCGCCTTGCCCTCTCGGGACTTGGCGTGCTGGGCGAAGATGTCGAGGATCAGGGCGGTCCGGTCGACCACCTTGACCTTGACGACGTCCTCGAGGTGGATCAGCTGCCCGGGGCTCAGCTCACCGTCGCAGACCACGGTGTCGGCACCGGACTCGACCACGATGTCACGCAGTTCCTCGGCCTTGCCGGAGCCGATGTAGGTGGCGGGATCCGGCTTGTTGCGCCGCTGGATCACACCGTCGAGCACCAAGGCGCCGGCGGTCTCGGCGAGCGCGGCGAGCTCCGCCAGGGAGTTCTCCGCGTCCCGGACCGTGCCGGAGGTCCATACGCCGACCAGCACCACGCGCTCCAGGCGCAGCTGCCGGTACTCGACCTCGGTGACGTCCTCGAGCTCGGTGGACAGCCCCACCACACGCCGCAGCGCGGCGCGGTCGGAGCGGTCGTACTGGTCGCCGTCACGCTCCTCGTCGATCTCGTGACTCCAGGCGACGTCCTCTTCCATCAGGGCGTCGGCCCGAAGGCTCTCGGCGAGGCGCTGCCGGTCCTGCGGAAGGGAAGAGGAGTGGGTCAAAGGAATCCTTACGTCGTGGAATACCGTCACTGTCGACAACGCGTGGCGGCCCCGTGGGATTCCCCCGCCGGGGCCGGCCGCGAACGCCGACCCCTTGATGGTCGCACGCGGCGGGCGGGCCGTCACCCGGGTTTCACGGCCCATGGCACCGCGTAGCGTACCGCGTGCCGCCCCGCCCGCGCGCCGGGCAGCGCGGCGCCCTTCGTGATCTCCTTCTCCGTCTGCTTCCAGTCGGGGTGTCCCGGCATCGGCGGCGTCTTCCTGCCGTACAGCCACGGATGGAGGAATCCGCTGAGATCGCGCCCCGCCACGGTGGAGGCCAGCCGGACGAAATCGGCGGTCGAGGCCACGCCGTCGCGGTGGTGGAGCACCCATTGCCGCTCCAGCCGCTCGAAGGCGGCCCGGCCGATCCGCTGCCGCAGCGCGTACAGCACCAACGCGCTGCCGTCGTAGACCACCGGGCGGAAGATGCCGATCGGCTGGCCGGGGTCGGCGGCCTTGGGGGCCGCGGGCGGCCCTCCCTCGGCCCGCCAGGCGTCGGACTGCCCGTACGCCTTGCGCATCCGCCGCTCCAGGCTCGCCTTACCGCGCTCATCGGCGTACAGCGCCTCGTACCAGGTGGCGTGGCCCTCGTTGAGCCACAGATCGGACCAGCGGCGCGGGCTGACGCTGTCGCCGAACCACTGGTGCGCCAGCTCATGCACCATGATCGACTCGATGTACCACCGGGGCAGCTGATCGCTGGTGAACAGATCGCGCTCGAAGAGGGAGAGCGTCTGGGTCTCCAGCTCGAAGCCGGTGGTGGCGTGGGCGATCAGCACGCCGTAGGTCTCGAAGGGGTAGCGTCCGGCCTTCCTCTCCAGCCAGGCCAGCTGCCCGGGGGTGCGCGCGAGCCACTTCTCCAGCCGTGCGCGGTCCGCCGCGGGGACGACATCGCGCACCGGCAGCCCACGCGGCCCGGTGCGGCGCGGCACGGCGGAGCGGCCGATGGAGATCTGCGCCAGCTCGGTGGCCATGGGGTGGGCGAGGCGGTACGTCCAGGTGGTGCGCGATCCCTTGCGGACGCGCTGTCCGGGCAGTCCGCCCGCGACAACCGTAAGGCTCTTCGGAGCGGTGATCCGGAAGGTGAAGCGGGCCTTGTCGGCGGGGTGGTCGTTGCACGGGAAGACCCGGTGGGCGGCGTTGGCCTGGTTGGCCATGGCCAGCCCGTCGCTGGTGCGGACCCAGCCGCCGTTCATGCCGCTCCGCGGATCGCTGGTGTGGCGGACGGTGACCCGGAAGGCGGTGCCCTTACGGAGGGGGGCGGACGGGCTGATCACCAGGTCCTCACCGGCCGTGGCGAACCGGGCCCGCGCTCCGTCGACCCGCACCGAGTCCACGGCGCCCTGGGCGAAGTCGAGGTTGACCGTGCGCAGCGGGGCGGTCGCGCGGGCGTCGATGGTGGTGACGGCGTCGAGCGGCCGGTCCTGACGGTGGTAGGCGAACGCGATGTCGTACGCCGTGACGTCGTACCCGGGGTTCCCGAGCTGCGGGAAGAGGGGGTCACCGATGCCCAGGGGAATCGGGTGCGCGGGGGACACCGGCCCCGCGGCGGAGGAGGGGCCGACCGCGAGGAAGACGGCGGCCATGGCGGCGGCCACCGGCGCGGTCCTGCGGCGCCGGGTGCGCGGCGGCCGGGGGCGGCGCCCCGAAGAAAGCGTCATGTCCTACGGCTACCAGCGCCCCGGCGCCCGCGCAGTCGCTCCCGGCCTTGATCCACCCGAAGGAGTTCAGGCGCCCGAAGAGTTCAGACGGCCGAAGGAGTTCAGACGGCCGAAGGAGTTCAGACGGCCCGACGGTGGTCAGGAGTGGGCCGCCCAGGCCGCCCAGGAGAGGGCCGCTCGGGAGCGCGCCCGCCCGTCAGTGCGCCGCGGCCATGCTGCGGCCCTCGCGCGTCACGTCGTAGACCCCGGGGACGTTCCGCATGGCCCGCATCAGCGTCGGCAGCCTGCCCGCGTCGGGCAGCTGGAGCGTGTAGGTGTGCCGGACCCGCTGCTCACGCGGTGGTTCGACGGCGGCCGCCACCACCTCCGCGCCCTCGGCGGCGATGGCCTCGGTGAGATCCGCGAGCAGATGCGGCCTGCTGAACGCCTCCGCGAAGAGGGTCACGCGGTAGTCGCCGCCCCCGCCCCCGTCCCTGTCGTCCTCGTCCGCCCAGCGCACCCCGACGGCCGTGCGCCCGGCCGAGGTCATCCGCGCCACTCCGGGACACCGCTCGCGGTGCACGGTGACGGCCCCGCCGCGGACCGCGAAGCCGGTGATCGCGTCGGGCGGCACGGGGGTGCAGCAGCGGGCGAGCCGTACGGTCGCGCCGGGCAGGTCGACGACGATGCCCGCCTCGGGGCGGCCCGCACCGGTCGACGCGGGGGCTACGGTCCGGCCGCCCTGCGAAGCCTGCGAGCCCCGCGTGACCTGCGCGTCCTGCGTCTCCTGGCCGTCCTGCCCGTCCTGACCGTCCTGGCCGGTGAGCTCGGAGGCGGACTCCGGCTCCTCGGCGGCCTCCCGGGGCTCGTGCTTCGACGCCGGATGGGCGGCCAGCCAGCGGTTGATGGCGATCCGGGCGGCCGGGGTGCGGGCGTGGTCGAGCCACTCCGGCGAGGGGCCGTGGGAGGCGGTGTCCCGGGAGTCGCTCGCCATCAGCAGCTGCAGGGTGTCGCCGTCGCGGAGCACCGTGCTCAGGGTCGCGATCCGGCCGTTGACCCGGGCGCCGATACAGGAGTGCGCGTCGTCGCCGTACAGGGCGTACGCGGCGTCCACACAGCTCGCGCCGGCGGGCAGGCCGAGCGTCCCGCCGTCGGAGCGGAAGACGGTGATCTCCCGGTCCTGGGCGAGGTCGTCGCGGAGCGAGGTCCAGAAGATGTCGGGGTCGGGGGTGGCGCTCTGCCAGTCGAGCAGCCGGGACAGCCAGCCCGGGCGGGTGGGGTCGGCCCGCTCGCCCTCGGGGGCGTCGGCCCCCTCCGTCGGGGCGTACGGATTGCCGAGGGCGATCACTCCGGCCTCCGCGACCCGGTGCATCTGGTGGGTGCGGATGAGGACTTCGGTGACCTCGCCGTCGCGCCCGGCCACGGCCGTGTGCAGCGACTGGTAGAGGTTGAACTTGGGGACCGCGATGAAGTCCTTGAACTCCGAGATCACCGGGGTGAAGCAGGTATGAAGTTCGCCGAGGACCGCGTAGCAGTCCGCGTCGTCGGAGACCAGGACGAGAAGGCGGCCGAGGTCGGTGCCGGTCAGCTCGCCGCGCTTGAGCCCGACCCGGTGGACGGAGACGAAGTGCCGCGGCCGGACGAGGACTTCGGCGGTGATGCCCGCCTCGTGCAGCACGCCCCGTACGTCCTCGGCGGCCTGGGCCAGCGGGTCGGGGCGGCCGGCGTGGGCCTGGAGGAGCTCGCGGGTCCGCGCGTACTCCTCGGGGTGGAGGATGGCGAAGACCAGGTCCTCCAGCTCGGTCTTGAGCGCCTGCACCCCGAGCCGCTCGGCGAGCGGGATCAGCACATCGCGGGTGACCTTGGCGATGCGGGCCTGTTTCTCGGGGCGCATCACGCCGAGGGTGCGCATGTTGTGCAGCCGGTCGGCGAGTTTGATCGACATCACCCGGACGTCGTTGCCGGTGGCGACGAGCATCTTGCGGAAGGTCTCGGGCTCGGCAGCCGCGCCGTAGTCGACCTTCTCCAACTTGGTGACGCCGTCGACGAGAAAGCGGACCTCCTCGCCGAACTGCTCCCCCACCTGATCGAGGGTCACCTCGGTGTCCTCGACCGTGTCGTGGAGCAGCGAGGCGGTCAACGTCGTGGTCTCGGCGCCCAGTTCGGCGAGGATCAGCGTGACGGCCAGCGGATGGGTGATGTACGGCTCACCGCTCTTGCGCATCTGGCCGCGGTGGGAGGACTCGGCCAGGACGTACGCCTTGCGGAGCACATCCAGATCGGCTCCGGGGTGATGGACGCGATGGACCTTGGCCACATGCTCGATCGCGTCCGGCAGCCGGCCGCGGGAGGCCGACCCCAGCAGGGCGGCCCTGCTGAACCTGCGGAGATTGCGCAGGTCGATGCGGGGGAGGCCGCGCCTGCGGCCGAACGGGGCCTGGTCGGTGGCCTCTGCGCTCATGGGCACCTCCGGCGGCGTCGAGCGTCAACCGGCGTGGGTACTCCCCCGGGGCCGGTGCTTGATGCTATCGAGCCCATCACGCACGGCCGACCGGCTCTCGCCCAGAGTGAAACGGATCACCCATTCGAGGGAAGTGTCAGCCGAGGTCCGTGCCCAGCCAAGAGGGATCGATCTCCCCCTCGGCCACGATCACGGCAGGGCCGGTCATCTCCACCGTACCGTCCGGCCGTTCGCTGATGACAAGCCGCCCTCCGGGAACGTCCACGGTGTACGTGACGGGGTGGCCGGTGACCGCCGGATCGGCCCCGTCACGGCGTGCGGCGGCGACCATGACGGCGCAGGCGCCGGTGCCGCAGGAGCGGGTCTCACCGGAGCCGCGCTCATGCACGCGCATCGCGACATGGCGCGGGCTGCGGTCGACGACGAATTCGACGTTGGTGCCATTCGGGTACACGGCGGCGGGGCGCACGGCGGGGGCCGTGAACAGATCACCCGCCTGGGCGAGGTCGTCGACGAAGGCGACCGCGTGCGGATTGCCCATGTTCACGTTGCGCGCGGGCCAGCTGTGGTCACCGACCGTGACCGTGACCTCTCCTTCGGGGCCGGGCTCGGGCAGTGTGGCCTCGCCCATCACCACGGTGATCGGGCCGTCGGACCCGGCCGTGGCCTCGCCCGGCTGGGCGTCGCCGTCACCGGCGTCCTTGGCGATGTGGGCCCGGCGCACCCCGGCCCGGGTGGCGATGGCGAGATCGCCCGCCTCGACGAGCCCGGCGCGCTGAAGGTACCGGGCGAAGACGCGGACTCCGTTGCCGCACATCTCGGCGATGCTGCCGTCGCTGTTGCGGTAGTCCATGAACCATTCGGCCTGGTCGGCCATGGCCTGCGCCTCGGGGTGTGCCGAGGACCGCACGACGCGGATCAGGCCGTCACCGCCGATACCGGCGCGGCGGTCGCAGATCCGGGCGACGGTGGCCGCGGACAGCTCCAGGCGACCGTCCAGGTCGGGGACGATGACGAAGTCGTTCTCGGTGCCGTGCCCCTTCAGGAAGGCCAGCCGTGGTGCGGTGCTCATTCCTCGATCCTACGGGGCTCCGCCCGCACCGGCCCCCGGTACCCGGCCCGCCTGGGGGACCCCCCACTGGACGGAGGGCCTAGCGGAGGCGCGCCACCCGCCAGAAGGTGAGGACGGCCAGCAGCGCCACGATCGCCACATAGAGCACGACGAAGCGCCAGTCCGGGCGGCGTCCGGAGCCTCTGGGGGGCAGGCCCGGCCAGGTGTAGCCCACCCGGCGGGCGGCCATCAGGCCCCAGCCCGCCGCGCAGCAGCTCAGCAGCAGGCCGAGCATGGCCACGACCGCCCCTCCGTCGCCGAACTCGAAGGCGAGCGGGAAGGCGAACATCAGCGAGCCGAGGATGGCGAGGGCGACGATCGGCGCGATCTGCCAGATCCGCAGCCGGCGCGGCGGGCGCAACTCCCGGAAGGACTCCCCGGAGATCGAGCCCGCGCCGACTTCGCCCTCGGAGCCGTCCTCGAGGACTGGCGCGCCGGGTTCGTGGAGCCCTCCGGCCTCATCGGGGCCGTCCGGGGTCAGCGGCCCCGCGTCTCCGTGCGATTGCTGCGATGCGTCGCGAGGGCCGGCCTCCATCGCCACACGCCCTCCCAACTCCAGACACCACGGCACGATCGGAGCTTGATGATGGCATGCCCGCCGGGGCCCGAATGACGAGCTGAGCTTCCCGATGCCATGACGTGATCAGGCTGTGACCGCCCGTTCAACCAACGCGAGCGCGCTCGCCAGGAGTTCCCCTCTGTGGTCGGCCGCTCCGCTGAGCCAGTGGACCCTGGGATCGCGGCGGAACCACGAGTCCTGACGGCGTGCGAACCGCTTGGTGGCGCGCACGGTTTCGGCCCTCGCCTCCTCCTCGGCGCACTCTCCCGCGAGCGCGGCGAGCACTTGCTGATAGCCCAGCGCGCGGGAGGCGGTACGGCCGGAGCGCAGCCCGGCGTCCTCCAGCCGGCGGACCTCCTCGACCAGCCCGGCGTCCCACATCCGGTCCACCCGCAGGGCGATCCGCTCATCCAGCTCGGGCCGCTCGACGTCGACACCGATCTGGAGCGTGTCGTAGACCGCCTCGTGCCCGGGCAGATTGGCGGTGAAGGGGCGGCCGGTGATCTCGATGACCTCCAGTGCCCGGACCACCCTGCGGCCGTTGCTGGGCAGGATCGCGCGCGCCGCCTCGGGGTCGGCGTCGGCGAGCCGGGCGTGCAGGACCCCGGAGCCCCGCTCCTCCAGCTCGGCCTCGAGCCGGGCCCGGACGGCCGGGTCGGTGCCCGGGAACTCAAGGGCGTCGATGGCCCCGCGGATGTAGAGGCCGGAGCCGCCGACCAGGACGGGGGTGCGGCCCTCGGCGAGCAGGCGGTCCATCTCGGTGCGGGCCAGCCGCTGGTACTCGGCGACGCTCGCGGTCTGGGTGACGTCCCAGATGTCCAGCAGCCGGTGCGGCACCCCCCGCCGCTCGTCCTCCGTCAGCTTGGCGGTGCCGATGTCCATGCCCCGGTACAGCTGCATGGAGTCGGCGTTGACGACCTCGCCGTCGAGGTGTCTGGCGAGTGCGACGCCCAGATCGGACTTCCCGGCCGCTGTGGGGCCGACGACGGCGATGACTCGCGGCGGGTGGCCTGCAGTATTCACCGGGCCAGTCTCGCAAATGCCCCGGGGGCTCCTCGAATGAGCGACGTGACGGGGCACCGCCGGGTTCGTTGCCTGTTGAGAGGTTCCGAGGGCCGGTTCGGGGAATCGGCCGCCGCGCGCCGCACAGTCGCCGCGCACCGCACAAGGGGGCACTCCGGGCGGCACGGGATTTCGCCCACGCGAGTTTCGCCCGCACGAGTAAGGTATGGAGTAGATATGGGCGTGTTTTCCAGGTTTCGTCGTGCGTCGAAGGAGGCGAGCCGTTCGTCCGAGGAGGCACCGTCCGTGCGGGACGCCCAGGCCACGGCCGACGCCATGACGGCGGAGACCGAGTCCGGGACCGTCGATGGGGCTGAGTCCGCGCGGAGCGGGAAGGAGAATCCGGCGGGTGAAGGCGCCGGGATCCCCAAGCAGCAGTCCGCGGCCGAGGCGGCCGACAGCGAGACCGGTGAGAGCGCCCGCGCATAGGCAACCGACGAGGGTAGGTGGCACATGGGCCTGATGGACAATCTCAAGGCCAAGGCCGGTCAGATGAAGGGCAAGGCCGGAAGCTTCGCGCAGCAGCACGAGGCCAAGATCGGGCGGGGCCTGGAGAAGGCGGCCAAGTCGGTCGACACCAGGACCAAGGGCAAGTACAGCGCCAAGATCGAGACTGGCACGGGCAAGGCGAAGGACGCTCTCAACCGCCTCTCGCAGATGGACGAGCGCAAGCCCAAGCACAAGGGCGACGCATAAGACCGGCCAAGCAAACAAGGCACAGAAGACGGAGGCGGGCGATGCCGGGCCCGGACCGGCCGGCCCCGCCGGTACGCGGCCGTGGAGCGCAGGCTCCACGGCCGCGAGCGGCCTATGACGACCAGCTCGCCAC
>NZ_JAAAYH010000282.1:0-12059 GCF_018035285.1 Streptomyces sp. MK37H
CGCACGCTCCCGCACGAGGCGGTGGGCCGCGATGGTGATGTCACGCCCGGCAGCATGCGGCAGTCCCCGTTCCCCCGGGTCTCCACGCTGCCTGGCTCACTCACCAGAAGGCCGACGAGATGACCACGATGATGATCAACAAGCCCTCACCGCTCACGCCCACCGGCACAGGCCATCCGACCTACACCCCAGTCGCTCCCGTGCGCGGAGGAGTCTGTGGGCATCGCGCGCCTGTCTGTCGCCGCGACCCTGCGCGCCTGGGGGCTGGAGGTCCTGGTGGACGACGCCCGCTTGATCGCCTCGGAGCTGGCCACCAACGCGATCCGGCACGCCATTCGCTGCATCCCCGATCCCGAGCAGCGCGGCTGCTTCCGCCTCAAGGTCGAACGCCCCAGCGATCACCTGGTACGCATCTCGACGTTCGACCGGTCCCGCGCCGTCCCTCGCGTCGTCCAGGCGGCCGAAACGGCCGAGTCCGGGCGCGGCATGGCCGTAGTGGACGCCGTCTCCTGCCGGTGGGGCATCGACCCCAAGCCGTGGGGCAAAGGCGTCTGGGCCGAGTGCGCCAACCCAGGGCACCTGCCGTGACGCGCGACCGGCGGCGGGCGCCCGCCCCTCACCCGTGAGCGAAGAGTGCGGACACACCGCATCCACCTATCCGAATGGAGAAGCCGTGACCACGTACACCGCCCCCAGCCAGCCCGGGGAAATCCGCCCCTGGGGCCTGCGCCGACTCGGCCCCTACCCCACTACGACGGAGATCCCGTTCACCACCGTCGCCATCGACCCGGACACCCAGACCGGAGTGTTCCGCGACCGTGACGGCCTGGTGGTCGAGATGGGCAGGCACGGCACGAGCTCGGCCACCTCGACATCGACCGTGACGAACCTGGACTCGCGCAACGACGCGGGCTCCGACCAGGACTCCCAGCAGGACTGACAGCGCCGATGGCCGACACGAGACCGGTCCTGGTGGTCACCGAACCGCTCGACATCACCGCCGACATGGTGATCACCCGCCTCAACGAGCGCGCCGTTCCCGTGGTCCGCTTCAATCCTGCGGATCTCCCGGCCGGGGAGCTGACGATCTCGGCGCGGTTCGGTGGCCGGGCGGCTCCGTACCCCGTCGAGGACCGCCGACCTGGAACACGTACGGGCGGTGTACTGGCGCCGCCCCGTCTGGCCCGCCTTCGAGCACCTGGACGCGGACGACGCGCGCTATGCCGCCGCGCAGGTCCGTCACGGGATCGCGGGCGTCCTCCACGCCCTCGACGGCCCCCTCTGGGTCAACCATCCCCTCCGCAACGCGGCGGCCGATCACAAACCCACCCAACTCGCCACAGCCGCACGCCTCGGCCTCACCGTGCCCGCGACGCTGGTGACCAACGACCCCGACGAGGCACGCCGGTTCATCACCGCGCACGGGCAGGTGATCACCAAGACGCTGCGATGGACCCCGTACGAGCGAGACGGCGTCGGCCTGACGAGCTGGGCTGAGCCCGTCACCGCCGACGAGGTGGACGACACCGTAAGGGCGGCGCCGCACCAGTTCCAGGCCCGTGTGGACAAGGTGGCCGACCTCCGGGTGCTGGTCGTCGGCCGGCAGCCGTTCGCCGTCCGCATCGACTCCGGCCTGCTGGACTGGCGCATGGACTACTCCGTCCTCTCGTACCGTGTGGCAGACCTGCCGGATCGGCTGGAAAGGGCCCTCCTCGCCTGTCTCGACCACTTCGGCCTCCATTCCGGGAGCTTCGACCTCGCCCTCGACCGCGATGGCGAACCCCACTGGCTGGAGCTGAACCCGAACGGCCAATGGGGGTGGCTGGAGGAGAAGACCGGCCTGCCGATGGCCGCCGCCTTCGCCGACCTACTCGCGCAAGGAGACACCTTCCGATGACACCCGACACCGCACCGGAGCGGCGCGCCCTCGCCGACCGGCTCCAGGAGGCAGGAGTCCTCACCCATCCGAAGTGGCGCGCGGCGGTCGAAGCCGTACCCCGTGAGCTGTTCCTCCGGCCAGGCGTGTTTCTGCCCACCGACGGCGGGCGCTGGGTGCCCGTCACCAGCCCCGGAGGATGGGCGAAGATCGCCTACCGCGACGAGTCCCTGGTGACCCAACTGGACGGCCACCTCACCGCCGACCGGACGACCGGACCCGTTCCCGGCGTGCCCACGTCATCCTCCACCACCCCCGTGACGGTCGTCGGCATGCTCGAGGCCCTGGACGTCGAGGACGGTCACACCGCGTTGGAGATCGGCACCGGTACCGGCTACTCCGCCGCCCTGATGTGCCACCGGCTCGGAGAGGACAATGTCACCACGATCGAGGTGGACCCGGGCGTGGCCGCCCGTGCGGACGCCGCCCTGGAGGCCGCTGGATACTCCACATGGACCATGACCGGTGACGGGCTCCTCGGCCACCCCCGCCGTGCCCCTTACGACCGGGTGATCGCCACCTGCGCGGTACGCCGCGTCCCCCACACCTGGGTACGCCAGACCAAGCCGGGCGGCATCATCCTCACCACCCTCGCCCCCGGTTCCTGGGCATACGGCACCGGCCTCGCCAAGGTCACCGTGAACGACGACAGCACGGCCGAGGGGCGGATCATCGGGGAGTCGTCGTTCATGCAGGCCCGCTCCCAGGCCCCCGTACCGCTCGTCGGGGACCTCTCGGCGCGCGCCGCCTACGCCGACAGCGAGCGCGAAGCGAAGGTGCCGCCGACGCTGCTGGAGGAGTGGATGCCCGCCTTTCTCGCCCAGCTCGCCGCGCCCGGCGCCCAGCTCGTACGCGCTACCCGGAGCGATGGCCGCCGACAGCTCTACGTCTTCGATGCCGACCGCGAATCCTTCGCCGCGTTCACCGGGAACGGCTCCGGCCGGACGGTCCGGCAAGGCGGTCCGGTGGCACTGTGGGACGACATCGAGCGGACGCTCATCGCCTGGCAGGACGCCGAATGTCCTCGACATCAGCACCGTGCGGCTCCGCGTCACCCCCCGCTCGCACAGGTACTGGATCGGCGACAGCCCCGCGCTGCGCTGGGAACACCGGCTTGTCTGAGCACCGATGAGCACCGAAACGCGACGAAGGGCCCCGCCTGGTGGCGGGGCCCTTCGTCGTACATGGGATGAGTGGAGATGGCGGGAATCGAACCCGCGTCCAACGGTGCGGAATCAGGGCTTCTCCGAGCGCAGTCCGCTGTGCTTTTCTCGGCCCCGGAGATCACGCGGACAAGTCTCCGACGGGCTCAGTCACTGTTTGATTTCCCGCTACACCCCGTGACCGGGTCTAGCGGTTTAGTTCCCTAGTCGATGCCAGGATCCGGGTCGGGAACAGCCCCGGGCTGACACTTCGCAAGTCGCTACTTAGGCAGCGAGGGCGAAGGAATCGCGCTTGGTGTTGGCGATTATTGGTTGCGACATATGGTTTACGAGATCATTGCCGCTTCCTCGGCTCGCTTCCCCTGCTTCGACAGCCGCTGTCGAAACCGATCATCCCCATGTGGTGTTTTCAAAGGTGGTGCAGCGCCCTCGGAGGGGCACAGCGCCATCATAGGTGAACAACGCGCGACGGGGCCACATCATTCCCGCCGCCCGGAGCGCCGCCCGGAGCGTCGCCCGGGGCGTGCCTTCCGGCTGGTCAGGCTCGCTGGCGACGGCGCACCGCCGACATCGCCCGCTCGGCCTCGCGGCGGTCCTGCTTCTCCCGCAGGGTCTGGCGCTTGTCGTACTCCTTCTTGCCCTTGGCCAGCGCGACCTCGACCTTGGCCCGGCCGTCCTTGAAGTACAGGGCCAGCGGCACCAGGGTGTGGCCGGTCTCCTGGGTTTTGCCGATCAGCTTGTCGATCTCCGCCCGGTGCAGCAGCAGCTTCCGCCGGCGGCGTGCCGAGTGGTTGGTCCAGGTGCCCTGGCTGTACTCGGGGATGTGCACGTTGTGCAGCCATGCCTCGCCGCCGTCCACCTGGGCGAAGCCGTCCGCGAGCGAGGCCCGTCCCTGGCGCAGCGACTTCACCTCGGTCCCGGTCAGCACCAGACCGCACTCGTAGGTGTCCAGGATGTGATAGTCGTGCCGCGCCTTCTTGTTCTGCGCGATCAGCTTGCGACCCGTCTCTTTAGCCATGGTCAGGCCATTCTCGCACTAGGACCCGCCCCCGAGGCCACTCAATACCGTGCGCGCCCGCGCCTCCGCGGACGGGCCGTCGTCGCCCTTGACCGTCAGGTCCGGGTCGATGCCCTCGCCGTCGACGTTACGCCCGGCCGGGGTCCGGTAGTGGCCGACGGTCAGCTCGGCGACCGAGCCGTCGGGGAGTTCGCTCGGCATCTGGACCGATCCCTTGCCGAAGGTCCGGGAGCCCACGACCACGGCGCGGCCGCGGTCCTGGAGGGCGCCGGTGAGCAGCTCGGCGGCGCTCATGGTGCCGCCGTCGACCAGCACCACCAGTGGGGTGTCGGTGTCGCCGCCCGATCGCGCGTCGAGAACTCGCTGGTCACCGCGGACGTCATAGGTGGCGACCAGGCCACCGTCGAGGAAGGAGGAGGCGGCGGTGACGGCCTCGGAGACCAGCCCGCCGGAGTTGCCCCGCAGATCGAGCAGTATGCCGTCGCCCCGGGGGACGGAGCGCACCGCACGCCGGATCCGCTCTCCGGTGCCCTTGGTGAACGAGTCGACCTTGATCCGGACAGCGCCGGGTCTGTGGTCGTCGTAGCCGCTGAGCCGGTCGACGGTCACCGGGTCCGTGGTCAGCCGGGCCCGGCGGAGCTCCTGCGTCCAATCGTGGCCGCCGCGCCGCAGCCCGAGCTCCACCCGGGTGCCCGGGGAGCCGTCGGCGGGGCCACGCAGCAGGGCCACGACCTCGGTGACGGGCCGCCCGGTCACGGTCTTGTGGTCGACCGTGCGCAGCCGGTCACCGGCCCGGACCCCGGCCTTCTGGGCGGGGCTGCCGGGCTCGACGCGCTCCACCGCGATCCGCCCCTGGGCGTCCCGGCGGGCGGAGATCCCGACGCCGACGTAGGCGCCGTCGAGGGTCTGGCGGTAGCCCTCGTACTCACGGGCGCTGTAGACCGCGCCCCACCGGTCTCCGCTGCGGCTCACCACCTCACGGGCGGCCTTGGAACCGGACTTCCCGTCCTCCTGGGCCGCGGCGGCGGCCGCCTTGACCTGGTCGCTCTCGACCGCGGCGACGTAGGCGCGGGCCGGTATCCGGGCGGCTTGGGGGTCCCGGCGCGATCCGGTCTCGGCGCCCCAGGAACCGACGGCCGCCCCGGTGGCGAGCACGCTGGCGAAGACCAATGTCAGGGCGGCCCCGTGGCGAATGCGGCGGGGATGGACGAACAAACACGGGCCCGACATGCCGGTGAGTGTAGGGCACCAACAGGCGCCGTACCGGGGGTTGTCCGGTACGGCGCCCTAGGCGAATGTCACACCTTGAGGTACTTGCGGAGCGCGAAGAACGCCGCGAGAGCGGGCATGAGCAGGCCAATCGCGAGCACCAGTGGCAGCTTCGCCAGCACCGCGTCCCAGCCGATGAAGTTGATCACATCGATCTTGTCCACCAGCCAGTTGTTGACCAGGAAGTACTGCCCGCTCACCAGCAGTACACAGGCGAAGCCCGCGCCCAGCAGCCCCGCGATGGCGGCCTCCATGATGAACGGCATCTGGATGTAGAAGCTGGACGCGCCGACCAAGCGCATGATCCCGGTCTCCCGGCGGCGGCTGAACGCCGACACCCGCACCGTGTTGACGATCAGCATCAGCGCGACGATCAGCATCAGCGTCATCACGCCGAGCGCCGCGAAGTTCATGCCGTTGAGCAGGTTGAACAAGTCGTCGACCAGGGCTTTTTGGTCCTGGACCTCCTGCACCCCGGGCCGGGCGGCGAAGGCCGTGGAGATGACGTCATAGCGCTCGGGGTCCTTCAGCTTGATACGGAAGGACTCCTGCATCTGGTCCGGGGTCAGGGAGTCGGCCAGCGGCGAGTCGCCGAACTGCTCCTTGTAGTGCTTGTACGCCTCCTCACTGGTCTCGAAGTGCACCGACTCGACGATGTTCATCTGCTTGAGCTCGGACTCGATCTCCTGCTTCTGCGCCTCGGTGACCGCGCCCTTGGCGCAGTTGGCCGAGGTCTCCTTGTCGTTCTTGTTGCAGAGGAAGATCGAGACGTTGACCTTGTCGTACCAGTAGCCCTTCATCGTGCTCACCTGCTCGCGCATGAGCAGGGACCCGCCGAACAGGGCGAGCGAGAGGGCCACGGAGACGATGACCGCGAAGGTCATCGTGAGATTGCGGCGGAGACCGACGCCGATCTCCGACAGGACGAACTGGGCGCGCATGGCGTCCTTTCAGTGCTGGTAGCCGTAGACGCCGCGGGACTGGTCGCGGACGAGGCGGCCCTTCTCAAGTTCGATCACGCGCTTGCGCATCTGGTCCACGATCTGCTGGTCGTGCGTGGCCATGACGACCGTGGTGCCGGTCCGGTTGATCCGGTCCAGCAGCTTCATGATGCCGACGGAGGTCTGGGGGTCCAGGTTTCCCGTCGGCTCGTCGGCGATCAGCAGCATCGGACGGTTGACGAACGCGCGGGCGATGGCCACCCGCTGCTGTTCACCACCGGAGAGCTCGCCGGGCATACGGTCGTCTTTACCGCCCAGCCCCACGAGATCGAGCACCTCGGGAACGGTTTTCCGAATGGCGCCGCGCGGCTTGCCGATCACCTCGAGCGCGAAGGCGACATTCTCCCCGACCGTCTTGTTGGGGAGCAGCCGGAAATCCTGGAAGACGGTCCCCAACTGGCGGCGCATCTGCGGCACCTTCCAGTTGGACAGCCGCGCGAGATCCTTGCCCAGCACATGGACCGCGCCATGGCTGGCGCGCTCCTCACGGAGCAGCAGCCGGAGGAAAGTGGATTTTCCCGACCCCGAGGAGCCCACCAGGAAGACGAACTCGCCCTTCTCGATCTCGAGCGAGACATCCCGAAGTGCGGGACGGTTCTGCTTGGGGTAGGTCTTGGATACGTTGTCGAATCGGATCACTGGAGCACCACGGTGACCTGGGTAGCGGTACGGGCTGCCGAAGCGGCTCCCGTCGGTGAGCGTGACCATACGCGAAGCGCGCATGGGCGCGCAGTCCGCCGTCCGGCGTGGGTGGGTTTCTTCACTGCACTATTGGGGTCAAACGGTTGACAAGCCGCCTGTCATGGCGGCCGAAACGGCCACGAAACCGGTACGGATGCGGCACGGAATCGTGCGGGGCGCGCCGAACCGGACGGAAGCTGGCACAGTGGAAGGGGAACCAACCCATTTCCCTGAGCGTTGGCCCCGTGTCTACTGCGGCACCGCCGCGCGGGAGGAGAAAGCGCATGACGTACGACAGGCTCGTCTGCGCCAACTGCGCGAGCCCCGTCAGCGAGGGCCGCTGCCCGGTCTGCCGGGCCAGCAGGGAGCGCCTCCAGCAGGAGGGCATGTTCGGCGGGCTGACCCCGGCCGCGCTGATAGCGCTGCTGGTGGCGCTCATCGCGGTGGCCGTGCTCGCGCATGAGATGGCGACGGCGTAACGGAGCGTTACGAGGCGATACGCCGGATATGGCGCCCCTGAACGCACCAGGGGCCCGATAAACGCACAAGGGGCCCGGAGCGCTGCAGCGCTCCGGGCCCCTTACCGTGCGTGAGGCGCGCGCGATCAGGCCACGTTGTTGCGGTTCACCAGACGCGGCACAAAGCGGAAGCCGATACCACCGGCGATCATCGTCGCGGCGCCGACCAGCAGGAACGTGGTCTCGGAGGCACCGGTCTCGGCCAGCTGCTCCTTGGCCTTGCCCTGCTCCACCGGCTTGGAGCCGACATTGTCGGTGCCGGTGTTGTCGTCGCAGTTGGTGCTGTCGAGGTCCACCGTGCAGGTGCTGTCGTCGCCACCGCCGCCGGTGCCACCCTGGCCGGGCGTGCTCGGCTGAGCGGTCGGGCCGTCGGTGGGCTCGCCGGTCGGCTCGCTGGTCGGCGGCTTGGTGGGCTCACCGGTCGGCGGCTTGGTGGGCTCACCAGTCGGCGGCTTGGTGGGCTCGCCAGTCGGCGGCTTGGTGGGCTCACCGGTCGGCGGCTTAGTCGGTTCGGTCGGGATCGACGTCGGGTCGCCGGTCGGCGGCTGGGTCGGGTCCTTGGTCGGGTCGTCCTTGCCGATGCCGACGCCGACGTCCAGGCCCTTCTCGTCCGCGTTCGCGGAGACGTTCACGCCACCGATACCGACATCAACACCAACGGCCGATGCGGCGCCGGCGGCGGTGAGCGACGCGCCGGCGGCGATCACCGCACCGGCCGCTATTCGCGCCACGCGCAGCCGCGTCTTCTTCGTCATCTGCCTGCTACCCCCAGTAGCTGTACTCGTCAATGGAGCAGCTATGCACGGGGCAACGGCTCGGGGGTCTCAGTCTCCGCGGACCCCTATCCCTCTGAGGCGGTCCGCCGGCCCCCGTGCAACACGCGCCCCAGTCATACGCATGCCGCGCGTCAGCCTTCCCAGTTTTCAAACCACCGTCAAGGCCATTGCATGCGAGATGTCCGCTATGGAAGTGCTTGCCGCATGCATGGGTACAGGACTGTGACCAAAAACGCGGCGGACGCGGCCCGTTGGGGCGAGCGGGAAGGTTACTTCCCCTGCTCCTGCTGCTTGCGCCAGCGGATTCCGGCCTCCAGGAAACCGTCCAGCTCACCGTCGAGCACGGCCTGCGGATTGCCGACCTCGAATTCGGTGCGCAGGTCCTTGACCATCTGGTACGGGTGCAGGACGTACGAACGCATCTGGTTGCCCCAGGAATTGCCGCCGTCGCCCTTGAGCGCGTCCATCTTGGCCTGCTCCTCCTGGCGACGCCGCTCGAGCAGCTTGGCCTGGAGGACGTTCATCGCGGTGGCCTTGTTCTGGATCTGCGAGCGCTCGTTCTGACACGAGACGACGATGCCGGTGGGGATGTGGGTCAACCGCACCGCGGAGTCGGTGGTGTTGACGCCCTGGCCGCCGGGGCCCGAGGAGCGATAGACATCCACCCGCAGCTCGGACTCGTCGATCTCGATGTGGTCGGTCTGCTCGACGACCGGCAGCACCTCGACGCCCGCGAAGGAGGTCTGGCGGCGGCCCTGGTTGTCGAACGGCGAGATCCGCACCAGGCGGTGGGTGCCCTGCTCGACCGAGAGCGTCCCGTACGCGTACGGGATCTGCACGGCGAAGGTGGTCGACTTGATGCCGGCCTCCTCCGCGTACGACGTCTCGTAGATCTCGGTCTTGTAGCCGTGGCGCTCGGCCCAGCGCAGATACATCCGCTGAAGCTGCTCGGCGAAGTCGGCGGCGTCCACCCCGCCCGCCTCGGCGCGGATGTTGACGACCGCCTCACGGGAGTCGTACTCGCCGGACAGGAGGGTGCGCACCTCCATCTCGTCGACCGCCTTGCGGACGGCCTGCAGCTCGGCCTCGGCCTCGACGCGCGCGTCCTCGTCGCCCTCGTCGGCGGCCAGCTCGAACAGCACCTCGAGATCGTCGATCCGGCCGCGCAGCTCCTCGGCCCGCCGGAGCTGCCCCTGGAGATAGGAGAGCTTGCTGGTGACCTTCTGCGCGTTCTCCGGGTCGTCCCACAGGGACGGGGCCGCCGCCTGCTCCTCGAGCACGGCGATGTCGGCCCTCATCTTGTCGAGGTCCAGGACGGCCTCGATCGACCCCATGGTCGAGGAGAGGGACTTCAGCTCTTCGGATACATCGACGACTGCCACGGGACCAGCGTAACCGCTACGGAAGACTGACCGTCCCCGGTCATGGCGTACCGGGGTCCTGGGAGGCGGAGTGCTCGCCGCCCTTGGGCGGATCGCCGCCGTCGTCGCCGCTCGCCGCCAGCCATCCGCCGAGCCCCACCGCGACCAGCGCGGCCAGGGTGACCGCGGCCACCTTCAGCCGGCGGCGGCGCAGCGCGCCCGCGACCGCGGGGTTGCGGGCCGAGCCCGCCCGGCGCTGGCCGTGTACCCGCGGGGCGCGCGCGGTGCCGTGGGCGCCGCCCGCGAGTTCGTCCGCGCTGGGCACCCGCATGCTGGTGTGGGTCTCGCGGCTGGAGTCCGGCACGGCGCCGGGGACCAGCGGCACCGCGCCGCGCCGCCGCGGGGGCGTATGCGGCGCGGGCCCGGAGGTGGGGACGGAGACGCCGCGGTGCGGGGTCTCGGCCTCCGCGCCCTCCCGCTCGCCGCCCTCCTGCTCATCGGGCTCGTCGATGTCCAGCGGCGGATATCCGGCCAGGCTGGGCAGCAGCTCGCGCAGCCGGGCGGCCAGCTCGGAGGCGCGCAGCCGGGAGGCGGGCGCCTTGGCCAGGCACTGGAGGAGCAGCTGCCACAGCTCGTCGGGGATCCCGGGCAGCGGCGCCACGGTCTCGGTCACATGGCGGCGCAGGATCGCGCCCGGATGGCCGCCGCCGAAGGGCGTGAAGCCGGCCAGCATCTCGTACAGGACCGTCGCCAGGGCGTACACATCCACACTGGCCCGGGGCGGCAGCCCCTCGACGATCTCGGGGGCGAGATAGTCCGGGGTGCCGATCACACTGCGCGGGTTCGGCGAACGGCCCTGGGAGGACGCCCGGTCGCGGGCCGGCTGGGCACGGATCGGGGTCGGCTCGTCGACCAGCCGGGCGATGCCGAAGTCGGTGAGCAGGGCGGGGTGCGCACCGCCGGGGCCGAGCGGGCCCCGCATGTCCAGCAGCACGTTCTCCGGCTTGACGTCGCGGTGGACGACCCCGGCGGCGTGCGCGGCGGCCAGCGCGTCGGCGACGTCCGCCGCGATCGCCACGGCGGCCTCGGGGGCGAGCCTGCGCTCGCGGTCGAGGCGGGTGCGCAGATCCGTACCGCGGATCAGGTCCATGACCAGCGCGAGGTCATTGCCGTCGACCACCAGGTCGCGCACTCCGACCACCCGGGGGTGGTCGAGGCCGAGCAGTGCGGTGCGCTCCTGGACGAAGCGCTCCACGAGCTCCTGGTCGGAGGAGAGGTCCTCACGCAGGAGCTTGATGGCGACGGGTCCCTCGGGCCCGTCGCCCAGCCACACCGCGCCGGCGCTGCCGCGCCCCAGGAGCTGATGCGCGGTGTACCGACTGCCGATCTTCCGTGACAAGACTGCTCCGAATCCTCACGAACAAGGGGGGCACGTTGGCGACAAAGCTACGCGGCTACTGGCGCGTTGGGTGCACCAGACAACGCCAACTGTCACTTCTGCGGCGGAAAACACCCTTCGGATGTCGACAAATCACCGGAGTGGGAGGTACGGAGGCGGAGGTACGGAGTCGGGAAGGGGTCCGGAGACGGGAAGGGGCCCGGAGACGGGCCCGGGACCCGGAACCGGAGACGGGCCCGGGACCCGGGACCGAACAGGGCCGGGGGCGGATCAGCTGCTGGGGCCGCCGAGGTCCTCGATCCACTTGCCGATGTCCTTGGCCCAGCCCGAGACCGCGTCCCAGTAGCCCTTGCCGTCGGCGATCCAGTCCTTGAGCGGGCTCAGCTCCCAGACCAGCCAGGAGCCGATGATCAGGACCACGATCACGAACAGACAGCCCTTGAGGCACCCCAGGCCCGGGATCTTCATCCGGTTGGGGTTGGAGCTCCGCTGCCGGGGCTCGCGGCGCGGCTCCGGCTGCTGCGGCGGCGGGGCGTAGCGCTGCGGCTGGGGCTGCTGGGGGTGGTGCGGCGCCGGGGCGTACTGCTGCGGCTGCTGGGCGTACGGCGGCGGCTGCTGGCGGCCCCGCTGGCGCTGGGGCGGCTGCTGGGGCTGCTGGTACTGCTGCGGCTGCTGGTATTGCTGCTGCTGGTACTGCTGCTGCGGCGCGGGGCGGTGGGGGCGGCGGCGCAGCGGGTCCTCGCTCGGGTCCAGGTACTGGACCTGGGTCTGCTCATTGCGGTCGCGGGCCGCGCGCAGCTGGTTCTGCCAGGGGTGCGGATCGTCCTGGCCGGGCCCACCGGGCGGTACGGGCGGCATGGCGCGCGTCGGATCGGCGCCCCCGGCCGGTCCGGAGCCGCTCGGCAGCACCTGGGTGGGGTCGGCGTTGGCCCCGGCG
>NZ_JAAAYH010000283.1:0-12039 GCF_018035285.1 Streptomyces sp. MK37H
GAGCATGGCCGAGGGCGGCGGGTTCGTGTTCACGGGCCGGATCTCCACCCGTACGCATCCATGGCTGGCCGACCACATGGTGCTGGACCGGGTCCTGGTGCCGGGCGCGGCCCTGCTGGAGCTCGTGCTGGGGGCCGGGCAGCACATGGGCGCCGAACGGCTGGACGAGCTGGTCCTGCACACCCCGCTGACCGTGCCGTCCGATGACACCGCCCTCGACATCCAGGTGGGCATCGACACGGCGGACGAGCGGGGCGCGTGCGCCGTACGGCTGCACTCCCGGCCGCACCGCCCGGAGCAGGACGACGATCCGGCGGACTGGGTGTGTCATGCCACGGGGACTCTGACGGCCTCCGCGTCGTCGCCCGGTGACGAGCACACGGACACGGAGCCGGAGGCCGAGGCCCAGTGGCCGCCCACCGGCGCGGAGCCGGTGGACATCGACGCGTTCTACCAGCGGCTGGCGGACCACGGCTATGGCTACGGCCCGGTGTTCCAGGGCGTGCGTGCCGTATGGCGCCGGGACGAGGAGCTGTTCGCCGAGGTGCGGCTGCCGGAGTCGGCCGCCGGTGACGCGGACCGGTTCGGTGTGCATCCGGCGCTGGTGGACGCGGCGTTGCAGACGCGGTTGGTGGGGCTCCTGGAGGGCGAGACGGAGCGGATGATGCCGCTGTCGTTCTCCGGGGCGCGGCTGTATGCCACGGGCGCGACCGTCGCGCGGGTGCGCACAGCGCCCACGGGGCCGGGCGGAATCTCGGTGCGGATGACGGACCTCGCCGGACTGCCGATCCTCACCGTCGACGAGGTGGTCTCGCGGCCCCTTGCGGCCGACGCGCTGACGGTCGCCACCGGGACGGCCCCGGACGCGCTCTTCGAGGTCACGTGGACGCCGCTGCCCCTCCGGCCGTCCGAGGCCACGGAGCCCATGGCGGTGCTCGGCACTGCCCTGCCCGACGCCTCCGACGCACCCGACGCACCCGTCCATGCGGATGTGGCCGCGCTCCTCGCCGCCGTACGCACCGGCGTACCCCTGCCCCCGCTGGTGGTGCTGCCCGCTCTCTCGGTACAAGCCCCGGACGATGTCGCCGACGTGCCCGCCACCAGCCGCGACCGCCTGGCGGCCGTGCTGGCGACGGTACGCGAATGGCTGAGCCATCCCGAACTCGAGGGAACCCGGCTCGCGTTGGTGACCCGGGGCGCGGTGGCCGCTTTCCCGGGTGAGCGGGCCGAGCTGGCGCTGGCCGGGGTGCGGGGGCTGTGGCGTTCGGTGTGCTCGGAGCACCCGGGCCGGTTCGCGCAGGTGGATCTGGACGGTGCGCCCGAGTCCATGGCCGCGCTGACCGCCGCCCTCGCCACCGGTGAGCCCGAGCTCGTGGTGCGCGCCGGAGCGGTGTCCGTGCCCCGGCTGGGCCGGGTCTCGCCATCGGGCGCCGGAATGCCGGCGGCCCCCGAAGGGGCCTGGAGTCTGGACCTGGACACCGGAGGCACCGTGGAGGGGCTGCGGCTCGTGCCCGCTCCGGGTGTCGAGGAGCCCCTGGCCGCGGGCCAGGTGCGGATCGCGGTGCGCGCCACGGGCGTCAACTTCCGTGACGTACTGGCCTCGTTGGGCGTCGTCCCCAGCGGTGAGCCCAGCGGTGAGCCAAGCGGTGAAGCGCTCTTCGCGGCCGAGGGCGCCGGTGTGGTGCTGGAGGTCGGCCCCGGTGTCGACGGCCTCGCGGTGGGCGACCGGGTGATGGGGCTGGTGTCGGGCGCGTACGCGGGCCCCGTGGCGGTGGCCGACGCCCGGATGGTCGTGCGGATGCCCCACGGCTGGACGTTTCCGCAGGCGGCGTCGGTACCCGCCGTGTTCCTGACCGCGTACTACGCCCTGGTCGAGCTGGCCCGGGTGCGCGCGGGCGAGTCGGTTCTGGTGCACGCCGCCGCGGGTGGCGTGGGGATGGCGGCGGTACGGCTGGCGCGCCATCTCGGGACCGAGGTGTACGCCACCGCGAGCGAGCCGAAGTGGCCCGTGGTGCACGGCATGGGCGTTCCGGCCGAGCGGGTGGCGTCGTCGCGCACCCTGGAGTTCGCCGACCGCTTCCTGACCGCGACCGACGGCCGGGGCGTCGATGTCGTACTGAACTGCCTGGCCGGGGAGTTCATCGACGCCTCGCTGACGCTGCTGCCGCGCGGCGGCCGGTTCATCGAGATGGGCAAGACGGACGTCCGGGACGCCGAGGAGGTGGCCGCGCGATGGCCGGGCGTCGGCTATCGGGCGTTCGACCTCGCCGAGGCCGGGGCGGAGCGGCTGGGCGCGATGCTGGCCCATCTCGCCGAGCTGTTCACGGCGGGTGTACTGGCGCCACTGCCGGTGACGGCGTGGGACACCCGCCGGGCGCGGGAGGCGTTCCGCCACATCAGCCAGGCGCGCCACACCGGAAAGGTGGTGCTCACTCCGCCCCGGGACGCGATCGACGGCACCGTGCTGATCACCGGTGGCACGGGCGTCATCGGCTCGGCGGTGGCCCGGCATCTGGTCACCCGCCATGGCGTCACCGACCTCGTCCTCGTCGGCCGCCGTGGCCCGGACACCCCCGGAGCGCGCGAACTCATCGCCGAACTGGTTGAGTTGGGCGCGACGGCCCGGGTGGTGGCGTGTGACGTGACCGACCGCGCGGCGCTGGGCACGCTGCTGGACGGCCTGCCCAGGCTGCGCGGTGTGGTGCACGCGGCCGGGGTGCTGGACGACGGTGTGGTCTCCGCGCTGACCCCCGAGCGGCTGGACACCGTGCTGCGCCCCAAGGCGGACGCCGCCTGGTATCTGCATGAGCTGACCCGGGACCGGGATCTGGCGCTGTTCGCGCTCTTCTCCTCGGCCGCCGGGGTGCTGGGCTCGGCGGGCCAGGGCAACTACGCGGCCGCCAACGCGTTTCTGGACGCCCTCGCCCGGCACCGCCGCGACCAGGGCCTGCCCGCACACGCGCTCGCCTGGGGCCTGTGGGGCGAACGCGGCACGATGACCGGTGGCCTGGGCGCCACCGACCTCGACCGGATGCGCCGTCAGGGCGTCCGGCCGCTCACCACGGACCAGGGGCTGGCGCTCTTCGACGCGGCCATACGGGCACCCCGCGCGCTCAGCGTTCCGGTGCGGCTGGATGTGGCCGCGCTGCGCCGCCACGGCGAGCCCGCACCGCTGCTGCGCGGGCTGGTCCGTACGACGACGGTCCGGCGCGGCGCCGCCAACACGGCCACCGGCGGCGGGCTGCGGGATCGCCTGGTCACGCTGCCCCCGGCGGACCGCGAACGCACGCTGAGCGACCTCGTACGGGCCCAGGCCGCCGTGGTGCTCGGGCATACGGGCGGTGACGCGGTGGCCGGGGACCGCTCCTTCAGGGACCTGGGTTTTGACTCGCTGACCGCCGTGGAGCTCCGCAACCGGCTGGGCACGGCCACCGGGCTGCGGCTTCCGGTGACCACCGTCTTCGACCATCCGACCCCGGCCGCGCTGGTGGCCGAGCTGCTGCGGCTCCTGGCACCGGACGGCGAAGCCACCTCCGCCCGGCCCGCCGCCCCCGCGTCGGCCCATGCGGCCACGACAGCCGATGACGACGACCCGATCGCGATCGTCGGGATGAGCTGCCGCTTCCCCGGCGGGGTGCGCTCGCCCGAGGAGCTGTGGCGGCTGCTCGCCGAAGGCCGGGATGCCATCGGCCCCTTCCCCGACGACCGCGGCTGGCACGCCGAGCTGGGCCGCCCCGGCGCGCCCGGGGACGGGGACTACGCGCCGGCCGGTGGCTTCCTGTACGACGCGGCCGACTTCGACGCCGAGTTCTTCGGCATCTCGCCCCGTGAGGCGCTGGCCACCGACCCCCAGCAGCGGCTGCTGCTGGAGACCACATGGGAGGCGTTCGAACACGCGGGCATCGACCCCACCGCGCTGCGCGCCACCCCGACCGGGATCTTCGCCGGGCTGATCTACAACGACTACGCCACGCGCTTCCCCCAGCAGCTGGCCGACGGCTTCGAGGGCTATCTCGGCAACGGCAGCGCGGGCAGCGTGGCCACCGGCCGGGTGGCCTACACCCTCGGGCTCGAGGGCCCGGCCATCACCGTGGACACCGCGTGCTCCTCGTCCCTGGTGGCGCTGCACCTGGCCGCGCAGGCGGTACGGCAGGGCGAATGCGGCCTCGCGGTGGCCGGTGGGGTGACGGTCATGTCGACCCCGCGGCCGATCGTCGAGTTCAGCCGGGTCGGCGGGCTCGCCCCCGACGGGCGCTCCAAGGCGTTCGCCGCCGAGGCCGACGGGATGGGCTTCGCCGAGGGCGTCGGCATGCTGGTGGTCGAGCGGCTGTCCGACGCCCGCCGCCACGGCCACCGGGTGCTGGCGCTGCTCCGGGGCTCCGCGCTCAACCAGGACGGCGCCTCCAACGGCCTCACCGCGCCCAGTGGTCCGGCCCAACAGCGCGTCATCCGGCAGGCGTTGGCGAACGCGGGCCTCACGGCGGCCGATGTGGACGTGGTCGAGGCGCACGGCACGGGGACATCGCTGGGCGACCCGATCGAGGCGCAGGCCCTGCTCGCCACGTACGGCCGGGACCGGCCCGCCGACCGGCCGGTGGTGCTGGGCTCGGTGAAGTCCAACCTCGGCCACACCCAGGCGGCGGCCGGGGTCGCGGGCGTCATCAAGATGGTGCTGGCCCTGCGGCACGGCGTCGTACCCCGCACCCTGCACGCCGAACGCCCCACCGAGCGGGTGGACTGGACACCGGGTGCGCTGCGGCTGGCCACGGAGAACGAGGACTGGCCCTCGGCCGGTGGGACACGGCGCGGCGCGGTGTCGTCGTTCGGGATCAGCGGCACCAACGCCCATGTGATCCTGGAGGAGGCACCGGACGCCGACGTCGCCACTGAGCCGATGCCGGTGGCGGTGCCGTGGGTGCTCTCGGCGAAGAGCGCCGACAGCCTGCGCGACCAGGCCCGCAGGCTGCGGGAGCGGCTGGCCGCCGAACCGGATCTGGCGCCCGCCGATGTGGCCCGCTCGCTGCTGTCCCGGGCCGTCTTCGGCCGGCGCGCCGTGGTGATCGGCCGCACCCGGGAGGACTTCCTGGACCGGCTGGCGGCGCTCGGCCGTGGCGAACCGGCCACCGGTGTGGTGCGGAGTGTGTCCACGGACCGGTCCGTGGACGCCGACCGGTCGGGGCCGGTGTTCGTGTTCCCCGGGCAGGGCTCGCAGTGGGCCGGGATGGCGGCCGAACTCCTCGACGCCTCAACGGAGTTCGCCGAGTCGTTCGACGATTGCGCCCGGGCGCTGGCCCGGTATGTGGAGTGGTCACCGCTCGATGTGGTGCGCGGACGCCCCGGCGCGCCGTCGGTGGACCGCGTCGATGTGGTGCAGCCGGTGCTGTGGGCCGTCATGGTGTCCCTGGCGCGGGTGTGGCGGTCCCATGGGGTCGAGCCCGCCGCGGTGGTGGGGCATTCGCAGGGCGAGCTGGCGGCGGCGTGTGTCGCGGGGGCGCTCTCGCTGGAGGACGCCGCCCGTGTCGTCGCGCTGCGCAGCCGGCTGATCGGAAGCGAACTGGCCGGGCGGGGCGGCATGGTCTCGCTGCCCGTGCCGGTGGACGAGGCCGGGAAGCTGGTGGCGCCCTGGGGCGAGCGGATCTGCGTGGCCACCGTGAACGGGCCCGGCTCGACCGTGGTCGCCGGGGACGCGGCGGCGCTGGACGAGTTGATGGCGGCGTGTGAACGGGACGGGGTGCGGGCGCGCCGCGTCCCGGTGGACTACGCCTCGCACACCCCGCAGGTCGAACGGATCCGTGAGCGGCTGCTGGAGCTGGCCGCGCCCATCACACCCCGCCCCGGCGAGGTGCCGATGTACTCGACGGTGACCGGCGCCCTCCTCGACGGCGCGAGTGCCGACGCGGAGTACTGGTACCGGAACCTCCGCGAGACCGTACGGTTCGAGCAGGCGACCCGCGCCCTGGCCGACGCCGGGCACACGGTGTTCATCGAGGTGAGCCCGCACCCGGTACTGATCCCCGGGATCGAGCAGACGGTCGAGGAGCGGATCGAGCGGACGCCGCGAGACACTTCGGCGGACCGCGCGGCCGTGGTGGTGGGCACGCTGCGGCGGGACGAGGGCGGCCGGGAGCGGCTGCTCACGGCGCTCGCGGAGCTGTTCGTGGCCGGAGGCGCGGTGGCGTGGGCGACCGCGTTCGACGGCGGGCGGCCCGTCGATCTGCCGACGTACGCGTTCCGCGCGCGGCGGTACTGGCTGGACGCGCCCGAGCACACCGGGGACGTGGGCGGCGCCGGACTCACGGCGGTGGGCCATCCGCTGCTGGCGGGGGCGGTGACCCCGGCCGGGAGCGACACGGTGCTGTTCACCGCGCGGCTGTCGCAGACCACTCACCGCTGGCTCGCCGACCACGCGGTGCTGGGCGGTGTGGTACTGCCCGGCAGTGTGTTCCTCGACTGGGCGCTGTACGCGGGGCGTACGGTCGGCTGCCCGCACCTGCCCGAACTCACCCTCCAGGAGCCGCTGTTCCTCCCCGCCACCGAGGCGGCCCACCTCCAGATCCAGGTGGGCGAGCCCGATGAGGAGGGCCGGCGGAAGCTCACCGTGCACTCCCGCCCCGAGCCGGCGGCCGGGGACACGGCAGCGGGATGGACCTGCCATGTGCGGGCCGTCGTGGCACCGGGTCCGGCGAGTCCGGAGGACGGTCAGGAGGGCGGTGGCACGGTCGCGTTCGCCGAGATGGCGGGCGTATGGCCGCCGCCCGGTGCCCGCGCTGTCGGCCTGACGGGCTTCTACGACCGGCTGGCGTCCGACGGCTTCGACTACGGCCCGGCCTTCCGCGGTCTGCGGTCGGCCTGGCGACGCGACGGGGAGGTCTTCGCCGAGGTGGCCCTGGGCGATGGGGCCGGCGGTGGGCCGGTGGACGGCTTCGCGCTGCACCCCGCGCTGCTCGACACCGCCCTGCACGCGATCGGCCTCGGCGGGTTCTCCGACCGGGCGGAGTCGGCGGGCGCGCCGATCCGGATGCCGTTCTCCTGGACCGGCGTCCGGCTGCACTCCACCCCGGACACCGCCCCGCCCGCCACCGTACGGGTACGGCTGTCAGCCGTCGGCCCGGATGCCATCGGCGTCCATCTCACGGGCGACGACGGTCAGCCGCTCGCGCGCATCGATGAGTTGACGCTGCGGCCGGTGTCCGCGGACCGGTTGCAGGCGGCCGCGGAGGAGCGTGCGGCCCGTCCCGTACGGCGTGAACGGCCGGGCCCCCGGCCGCAGGACACCGCCGCCGCCCAGCGCGTCCTGGACGCCGCGCCCGAGGAGCGGGAGCGGCTGCTGGCGGACCTCGTCCGGGAACAGCTGCGCGCGGTGCTCCACCACGAGGCGGGCGCGGAGATCGGCCCGGACACCGAGTTCCTGGCGCTCGGCATGGACTCGGTGCGCGGGATCGATCTGCGCGACCGGCTCGCCACGCTGCTCGGGCTCCGGCTGTCGGCCACGGCGACGTTCGAGCACTCGACCGTTGACCGGCTCGCCGGGCACCTGGCCACCCTGGTGGACGGCCGGGCCGCCGTCCGGCCGAGCGCTCCCGTGGCCGATGACACCACGCCCCCGGAGCAGACCGCGCCCGAGACCGCGCCCGAGACCGCGCCGGACGGCTCCGCGCCGCCGCCGTCCGCCATCGAGCTGGAGCTGGCGAAGGCCACCGCGGCCCCGGCGTCGGACCCCTACGACAGCCTCACCACCCTCTACCACCAGGCGTACGCCAGCGGCCGGGCCCAGTCGGTGGGCATGGCGCTCATCCAGGCCGCGGGACGGCTCCGGCCGTCCTTCACCGCCGAGGACGCCGCCGACCACATCCTCCCGCCGGTGAAGATGGCGAGTGGCGACGGCACCCGGGCCACTCTGGTGTGTCTGCCCGCCATCACCGCCACCGCCGGGCCGATCCAGTACGGGATGATGGCGCAGATGTTCGAGGGCAGGCGGGATGTCCTCTCGCTGGTCAACCCCGGTTACCTCGAAGGCGAGTTGGTGGCCGAAAGCTTCGACGCCCTGATCGAGTTGCACCTCCACCAGCTGCGCGCGGCCCTCGGCGCCGAGCGCTACGTCCTGGTCGGCCACTCCATGGGCGGGCTGCTCGCCTACGCCCTGGCGGAGCGGGCCGAGCGGGCGGGGCTACCGCCCGGCGCGGTCGTGCTGCTCGACACCTTCGAGGCCACCCACCAGTTCTCCGAGAAGACCCACATCGCGCTGAACGAGGGCCTGGACTCCCGGGAGCAGCTGCTCGGCGACTTCGCGCTGACCGGAGCCAAGCTCTCGGCGAGCGGGCGCTACAACGCGCTGCTGATGGAGGAGTGCGCCCTGCGGCCCGTCCAGAGCCCGACGTTCTTCCTCAGCGCGGCCGAGCCCATGCCCCACCAGGCCGAGGGGTTCGAGGGCGACGCGTGGCGCGCGGCCTGGCCCTTCCCGCACACCGCCCAGGCCACCCCGGGAGACCACTTCACGATCATGGAGCACCACCTCCCCGAGACCACCGAGGCCATCGAGAACTGGCTCACCGAACGCGGTCTGTGACCGCGTCCGCCCCAGCCCACACCGTCCCTCACGCCGTCGAAGCGTGCCGCCCAAGGGGTTGTTCGACAGATCGTGACGCCTGCGGCGGGCTGTTCCCCTCCCCGCCCCTTCCCTCAACTGGGGCTCCGCCCCAGACCCCGGGTCCAGGGGCGAAGCCCCTGGTAGCGGGAAGGGGCGGGGAGGGGAAAGATCCGCCGGACACCCCGTGAACCCGCCACCCAAACCCGCCGCCGAAAGGACCTACGCCACCATGACCCTGCCCGCCTTCGAAAGGCTCGTCCCGCCCGGTACGGACATCGTCTCCGACCCGTACCAGCTCTACGCCATGCTGCGGGAGCAGGGCCCGGTGCACCGGGTGCCCAGCCACGGCACGGACGACGTCTGGCTGATCGTGGGCCATGAGGAGGCCCGCGCCGCCCTGACCGACCCCCGGATGAGCAATGACATCCGCCACTCCTCCTCGTGGCAGGACGACGGGGGCAACGCCATCGGGCTGAACATGCTCCAGACCGATCCGCCGGACCACACCCGGCTGCGCAAGCTGGTGGCGCGGGAGTTCACCGCCCGCCGGATCGAGGCCCTGCGGCCGCGCATCCGGCAGATCGCCGACGAGCTGCTGGACGCCATGCTCCCGCTCGGCCGGGCCGATCTCGTGGAGGCGTTCGCCATGCCGCTGCCGATGGCGGTGATCTGCGAACTGCTCGGCGTACCGGCGGCCGACCGGGCCGACTTCCGCGGCTGGTCCGGCGAGATCGTCTTCCCCAGTGGCCCGGAGGCCGCGGGCGCCGCCGTGGCCGCCATGACCGGCTATCTGGCCCGGCTCATCGAGGCCAAGCGGGAGGCGGAGAGCGACGATCTGCTGTCCGCCCTGGTGCGCACGATGGACGAGGACGGCGACCGACTCTCGTCCGAGGAGATGCTCGGCATGGCCTTCCTGCTGCTGGTCGCCGGGCATGAGACGACCGTCAATCTGCTCTCCAACGGCACCTGCGCGCTGCTGCGCGCCCCCGAGCAGCTGGCCGCGCTGCGGGCCGACTACGCGCTGCTGGACGGCGCCGTCGAGGAGATGCTGCGCTACGACGGCCCGTCGCAGTCCACGGCGCACCGCTTCACCACCGAAACCGTGGAGATCGCGGGCACCAAGATCCCCGCGGGTGAGCCGGTCCTGGTGCTGCTCGGCTCGGCCAACCGCGACCCGCGGCGCTTCGCCGAGCCCGACCGCTTCGACATCCACCGGGACGCCAGGGGCCACCTGGGCTTCAGCCACGGCGTCCACCACTGTCTGGGCGCGCCGCTGGCCCGGCTGGAGGCCACGATCGCGCTGCGGGCCCTGCTGGAGCGGTGTCCGGACCTGGCCCTGGACACCGACCCGGACACCCTCGCCTGGCGCCCCAGCATGATGCGCGGCCTCCTGCGGCTGCCGGTGCGGTTCGCCCCTGCGGGGTAGGGCGCGGCGCGTCAGCGCGCGGTCAGCGCACCGGGTGGTCGTCGTCCGCCGCGGTGTCGTCCCTGGCCGTGGCGTCGTCCTGGGCGGCGGTGCCACCGGCGGCGGTGTTGTCCGTGGCGCCGCCGTCCGCGCCGTCCGCCGCGGACCGCACCTCCGGACGCCTCGGCCCCTGCCGGGGCGTCCGGGGCTCCCCGGCCGCCTTCCCCGAGGGCTGTGTCCCCGTCGGCTGTGCCGTCCCCGAGGGCTGATCGGCGGGCCGACCGGCGGCCTTCCCGGCCTTCCCGGCGGCCTTCTCCCCCGGCTTCTCGCCCGTCTTCTCCCCCGCCTCGCGCTTCGTGTGCAGCCGCGAGCGTATGTCGCCGTGCGGCAGGAACTGGGCCCAGCGCTCGGGGAACTCCGACGGCGGGGTGATCTCCGCCGCGCCGTCGTCCGTCGTGCGCTGCTCCCTCGCCCGCAGCCGGGCCGCCTCCTCCCGGGCACGGGCGGCGCGCTCCGCACGCCCGGCGGCCGTGGCCACCGAGGGCCAGACCCGGTCGATCGCGGCGTTGACCGCCGCCCCGACCAGCACCGCGAAGGCGGACACCCCGATCCACAGCAGCACCGCGACGGGTGCGGCGAGCGAGCCGTAGATCGTCGGGCCCTCGACCGTATGCACCAGGTAGATCCGCAGCAGAAAGCTGCCCAGCACCCATATCGCGAGGGCCACCAGCGCTCCCGGGATGTCCTCCGGCCACGGTGAGCGCACCGGTACGGACACGTGGTAGAGCGTGGTCAGGAAGGCGATGGAGAGCACGATCACCACCGGCCAGTACAGGACCGGTACGAGATCCCCGCTCGACGGCAGCAGATCCACCACCGCCTCCGGCCCGATCACCATCAGCGGCAGCGCCACCGCCCCGATCACGAGCGCCACCAGATAGAGCAGGAAGGACAGCAGACGGGTCCTGACGATCCCGCGCTTCCCCTCCAGCCCGTACATGATCGTGATGGTGTCCACGAACACGTTCACCGCGCGGGAGCCCGACCACAGGGCGATGGCGAAGCCCAGCGAGATCACATCGGGACGCCCGCCCTTGATCACATCGTCCAGCAGCGGCCGGGCGATCTCCTTGACGCCCCGATCGGACAGCACGGTCGCGGAGGCGTCGAGGATGTTCTGCCGGATGGTGGCCACCGTGTCGGTGCTGGTCCAGG
This sequence comes from Streptomyces sp. MK37H, assembly GCF_018035285.1. Lineage (NCBI taxonomy): Bacteria > Bacillati > Actinomycetota > Actinomycetes > Kitasatosporales > Streptomycetaceae > Streptomyces > Streptomyces sp. MK37H. The sequence continues at coordinate 11,208 of NZ_JAAAYH010000283.1, forward strand.
CGTCGAAGTAGCCGAGCAGCCCGATCAGGGCGAGCAGCAGGGGCGGGAGCGACAGCAGGGTGAAGAAGGCCGCTTCGGCGGCGAGCCCGGTGACCCGGTACTCCATACAGGAATTGATGGTGTCCTTCAGCAGCAGCCAGGCCATCCTGCGCTTGGACACATTGCGGTACAGGGCGCGGGCCTTGCGGAGCCGGCCGGGCGGCTTCGATGTTTCTTCTGCTGGCTGCACCTTCTCACCGTATCGGGGGTTTTCACCGCCGCTCATCCGGTGACCAGGCCGAATCGCCGCAAAAGACCGCCGCACAGGTGTTGGCGGAGGGGATGCCGCGCCGACTCGGCACCACCCTCCGCCCACCGGGCCCACTGTCCGTGCCGGATACAGCCATGCGCAAAGGTTGCGCCGCGTTGCAGCCGGCCGGCCGGTCGGTGGGAGCTAGTGCCGCGGGTCAGCAGCCTCCGCAGTTGTAGTAGGTCACGTCCCAGTGGTTGCTCTCGCGGGCGTAGATGTTGCCCGAGCCGGACTTGTACTGCTGGGCGCCGTCACCAGGGCGCGGGCCGATGTTGGTGAAGGTGCCGGTGATGTAGTTGCTGAGGCAGCTGGTGGGGCTGAAGTCCAGCTTGTAGCCGTTCCAGTGGCTGTACGTACCGGAGGCGTGCCCGGTCTCCGTGCCGCCGGTGATGGTGAGCGCGCAGCCGGTGGCCCCCTTCAGGGTGATGGCACCCTGCACGGTGGTCAGGTTGATCTGCTCGAACGAGGTACAGCTGGGGTTGTTGCGGTCCGAGCAGCCCCCGCTGGAGGTCCAGGAGATCCCGGCGCCGCGCAGCCGGTTCG
>NZ_JAAAYH010000284.1:0-12028 GCF_018035285.1 Streptomyces sp. MK37H
CCCGCTGGAGCTGGTGGAGCGCCTGCGCTCGGAGCTCGGGGTCGCCACCGTGCTGACGGCGTACGGCCTTACGGAGGCGTCCGGCACCGTCACGATGTGCCGCCGCGGCGATCCGCCCGAGGTCATCGCGGGTACGGCGGGCCGCGCGATCCCGGACACCGAAGTCAAGATAGCCACGGCAACCGGACGCGAACTCCTCCCGGGCCGGCCGGGCGAGGTCTGGGTCCGCGGCTACCACGTCACATCCGGCTACTTCGAGGATCCGATCGCCACGTCCCGCACCATCACCCCCGACGGCTGGCTGCGGACGGGCGATGTCGGGGTGATGGACGAGCACGGCAATCTGCGCATCACCGACCGCATCAAGGACATGTTCATCGTCGGCGGCTTCAACGCCTACCCCGCCGAGATAGAGCAACTCATCGCCCGCCACCCCGATGTGGCCGACGTCGCCGTGATCGGCATCCCGGACCCGCGCCTGGGCGAGGTGGCCAAGGCCTACGCGGTCCGCCGCCCGGACTCGACGCTGACGGCGGACGACCTGATCGCCTGGTCGCGCAGGGAGATGGCCAACTACAAGGTGCCGCGGCAGGTGGAGTTCCTGACCGAGCTTCCGCGGAATGCGAGTGGGAAGGTTCTCAAAGCCAAGTTGCGGACGGGCGGTTCAGGTGTCACCTGATGCTGAGTGGCGGCCCGGCGAGGTTGTTCCAGATCTCGGCCGCGAGGGCTAGTTGACCGATGAGGAAGGCGCCCTGCACGGACAGGGTGCGCATCTGGTAGATCGACAGCAGCAAACTGAGGCTAGTCGGCCAGAGCTGTTTTTCGCCTTTGAAAGTGGCCATGTCCATCCCGATGCTGGTGAGAGTGAGGACGATGAGCATCAGGGAGGAGCTCAGGACCGCGGTACCGAGTTCTGTGTCAGTGATGCGGTTGACGAGGGCCCCGACGCCGATCGGGATGACGTAGGCGAGGGTCAGGCACGACCCACGCGTGGGGCCGCGGCGTCCGGGCAGTACGCGCCACAGAGCTCCCAGGGCCAGGCCGGCCCCGGCCCATGTGATCTGCCAGGTGAGGAACGCGGCCACGATCTCGGCCAGCGCCGTAGGTTTGGCGCTCGTGAGCATAAGTTGCTTCGAGTCCCTGAGGCTGTTCGCCCACACGATGACGATGCTGGCTGGAATGCCGAAGAAGAACGCCAGGCGTGCGGCATGCCGTGCGTTCTTCCACCAGGTGTCTTCGGGGCCCCAGCTCAGCGCCACATCTACCACGGACACCTGATCCGACAGGCAGTCGTCGTCGCACCCGGCGGGTCTCCAGTGGCGCAGCTTGCGTAGTTCATCCTCCACTTCATCACGCGTTGTCCTTTCTTCATGGCCTTGGTCCACGAGGCGGAGCTTCTGGTGGAGAGTGCGATAGCGGTGAGCCTTTTCCAGCAAGGGCTCGCGGCCTAGCTTGGTACTCAACCCATGGATGGCTCCGGACGTTTGGTGCAGCACCGACCATCGTCGGCCTACTGCCACCACGGCGTACAGGGAGGCGATATTCAGCAGGAGCCACACGAACAACAGTACGGATGAGCCTGCGACCAAGGACACTCTCGTCGCCGCAGCAATGGCAAAAACAACTGCTGTCAGCCGCATATCGTTCCGGCGCGGCTCCATGAACGCCTTGTCGGGATTCCGGTACACCTGCTCCTGCGCGGACTTGGCGCGGATGTTCAAAAGCGCTACGAGCGCGATGATGGTCAGTACCCAGGTGTAGGCGTAAGCCCACGAAAGGCCAACCGGTCCGAATTGAACCAGGTAAAAACCGAGGCTTTTGTCGTGGGACGAGTGGTAACCTGGCTCGTCATCGCCGAGCCAGGTCGCTCGTTGCCAGTTGAGGTCGACGGACCACCGGTATGAGATCAGCATGACCAGTGCGACCACCGCCAGCGCGGCTCCAACGGCTCCGATGCAGCGGGCGCGCGCCTGGTCCCAGGTTCTCGACCAGGGGACCAATTCTCCTTCCTGTGCGAAGCGCCATGCCCATGCCGCCATCGCCGCCAGCCATAGCCATAGCATTGCCAGTTGTGACAGCACTTGCCAGGTAACACGGGTGCTGGGTGGCACCAGTTCTTTTGGCATATAGACGAGTTCAGGATCCAGAAGCGCCAGCAAGCCCAACGCAACGAGCAGCAAAGCAGTCAAAATAACGGTGAGAGTGAACGCTCGACCGCGTTGGAGGCGCGCTTTCTCTATCTCGGTATTCGGGTCGTCGCTCGATGCATGAGGGAGCCAGGGGCGCGCGACGGAGATAAGAACCACGGCTGCTGCCGTGCCGGCGAGAGTGTGCCAAAGGCTGAACGATTCCGGCTGGGGGATCAGCGTGAGTGCCACGCCAAGGCCTGCGCTGAGCCCGGCCCACCGCAACGCTGCCTTTGCGGGGCGCGCCTGTGCGTCCTTGCTGAGGGCAAGGACCCGCCACCTGATCCCCTGCGCTTTCGGCGCCGGTGCGGCAGCCGGGTCCAGTCGGGCGCGGAACACGGCCAGTGCGAACACCGCTGAGCCGCAGGCCCACCACAAGGCGATGCAGAGTCTGCTCCAGGTCGGCTTTCGGGCACTGCTGAGAGCGAAGAAGGCATGCCATGGTGGAAGCACGTCGATCGATACGTTCGGAGGCTGCTCGGTGCTCCACACCCGCGTGTCCTTGTCGGCATGCGACGCTCCGGGGGAGGCGTCGCGGGCATCAAGTCCGCCCAGCTTGATCTCAACGCGCTTCCAATGGGCATTTTCAATCGCCAGGCCCAGGTTTTTCGGATGAAGGCGAACATGCCAGCTGGTGTTCTTATTGGGGACCTTGATGCTCCATGGTCCGAACGCGATCTCACCGGAATGTGCGATCAAGGTGAAGGCCTTATATTGCACCGTAGTCCGGTCGTCCTTATCTGTCACCTCCGGGCCATGTAGACGCCATTCATCCCTCCAGTACAGGGTGGAATTTGCCACGCTCTTTCTGCGTAGCAGGCAGCGCATCGCAATTCGATACTCCTTGGACTTTCCGCCGAGCGTTAGTTCCTCGGTCAGCGGCCATGATTTCTGCACGGTGATGGATGTGTTCGCCTGTGCTTGGACGAATGTCTGACCGTGGTGGAAGAACCGGATCGCGGCCTCGACCTCCGGCGTTCCGGCTTCCACCACTTTGCAGCCGTCAGAGGTAGCCGCGCCCGCCTCCGTCGGCCACAGCCCCCACCACCCCACCGCCATGACCAACAGCCCGAGCCAGCGCCGCCACCGGTTTGCCGCCATACGTTCGCTCCGCTACACCCGCATGATTGACCTTCAGTGCGCATACCTACTCATCCGGAAGGCACGGGCCCGGTGTAGACGCGCAATGAGAGGCAAAGGTCCAATCTGTTGGTCGTACGGTGAGCGGAAAGCTCTTGGTTTGCGGCACCCCACAAGGCGGCTTATGATCTTTTAAGGGTGTATAAGCTGATCCATTGACCATGGGAGAGGGCTTATGACCGGTAAAAACGCGACCCACCAACGGCCCGCACTTCCCACGTTCGAGGAAGCCGAAGGCCTGGGCCCGCATGACGCGGAGTTCGTCCGAGACCTCATCGCGGTGCTGGAGAAACACGGCAACCTCGACCGTTTCGGCCTGTGCCTGCTGCACGATCACTTCCCGCTCGACACGGACGAGGTTCTGGTCGAGACGAACGATCCCGAGACCCGCACCCTGAACATCCGCGTCGAGAAGGCGGGCGGGACCCGGCATGCCAAGCCCTCGCAATGGCGATTCCTGCCGAACGTCCCCCATGCGAAGGGCGCGGAGTTCGCAGGCGGCCCGTACCAGGTGATCCTGCAGTGCGATGTGGTCAGCCTGTGCCCGGGGCGCGAACGCTGAAGGGCGCGCTCCGACGACGCCCTCTCCTGGACACGACGTTGGCCTCCACCACCCACGACCAGGTGATGAAGGCCAACGTCACGCGGAGGGGCCGGACATCATCGACAGAGTCCTCGTGCCCGGCCCCTCACCGCTCACCTGGGGGCGACGGGCATGTGCTCGTCCTGCACGCTCAACAGCCCCCCTTGCTCGGCCGTCACGGACTGGCCGGGCGCCGGCATGTGCTCGTCGGCGACGGCCGAAGCCGAGGCGCTGAGAGCGGCGGCCGTTGCGATGGCGAACACGACGAGGATCTTCTTCGTTCTGGTCATATGACTCTCCATGAGAAGCAAGATTGCTATCCAAAAAGAAATCTAATGATGAAGTGCCCGTTTGTAAGCCATTCTCACCGAAAATGGGTTCGACTTGAGGAGATACCTCATCCATGGTGGCCCACGCGACAGCAGGGATCGGCGTCGATGGCTCCCCCTCCGTGCCATCGACGGACCGATCCCTGCGAAGTGCCCTGTGAGCCCTGTGCGTTGCTCCCGCCTGCCTCCTGCTGCCTACGCCTTACGCCGTCTTGTCCTTGGCGGTCAGGGGCTTGGGCGCCGGCGCGTGCTCGTCCTGGGTGGAGAGCTGCGGCGGCACGGGGGCGTGCTCGTCCTTGGCGGTCAGGGGCTTGGGCGCCGGCGCGTGCTCGTCCTGGGTGGAGAGCTGCGGCGGCACAGGGGCGTGCTCATCCTTGGCGGCCAGCGGCCTCGGGGCGGGCGCGTGCTCGTCCTGCGTGGTGAGCTGCGGCGGCACGGGCGCGTGCTCGTCGAGCGGCCGGTAGGCGTCGGACTCGGGTTTCTTGTCCTGGGTCATGAGGATCAGCTCCATGGGATAGGGCGGCAGGTTGTGTGGCGACGCCCGCCCGGCGACTCCCCCGTGGGTCGCCGGACGGGCATCTCAGGGCTGCTCACGCTAGTGGTGAGTCCCGACAACCGACCCGTCTGCCCCCCGCGGGGACGGATCGACTGCTTCAAGAGTGGCCATCGGCGATAAACGATTGATGAACGCGGTGTCGCAGGGCGCTACGCGATCGCGTCGCCGGTCGCGCGACCGCCGTCGCGCCGCCCGACACTGCGGCCCCGCCGCCCGATACCGCCGCCCGAGCCGCCCGTTGCGCGGCCGCGGGCCCGTCGCGCGACCGTGGGCCCGTTACGCGGCCGCCGCGGGCTCCAGGAGCCCGCGCACCTCGTCCGCCTCGGCGGCGCCCAACTGCTCGTGGATGGACAGCGCCTCGCGCCAGCAGGCTTCGGCGCGGCCGGTCTGGCCGATCGCGATGAGCGCCTTGCCCAGCACGGTCAGCACGATCGCCCGCCGCCATTCGCCGCCGATGCCGCGCAGGGCGAGGGCCTGTTCGGCGTGCGAGGCGGCCTGCGCCGGCCGGTTCACCGTGAGGTGGGCCTCCGCGATGCGCTGGTGGGTCATCCCCTCCCACAGGGGCTGACGGCTCTCGTGGAACAGGGACAGCGCGTCCGTCAGTTGCGCGAGCGCCTCGTCCGGGCGTCCCGCCCGGGTCAGGACCAGGCCGAGCGCGTACTTGCCGTTGGCCAGGCGCAGGGTGCGCCCCAGGTCCTCGTAGATCTTGACGCCCTGCCGGGCCAGTTCGACGGCGCTCGCCACCCGGGCCAGCTCCAGGTGGACGCGCGACAGGTTGCACAGGGCGCTGGCCTCGCCCGGCGCGTTGCGGTCCTTACGGAAGGCGGTGATGGCCTGGAGGAGGTGGGTCTCCGCCTCGTTGAGCCGCTGCTGGACGAGCGCGATGATGCCGCGCTGGTTCAGGGCGCGGCAGGCGGGGACCGGGTCGTCGGCGGCCAGCCCCAGCGCCGCGGCCCGGCGGGCCTCGTCGTCGGCCTGGTCGTAACGGCCCGCCAGGCTGCGCACATGGGCGAGGAAGGTGCGGGCGCGGCCCTCCGCATGGGCGTCGTCCTGCACCTGCGCCGCGTCGCTGATGGCGACCGCGGTGATCTCGTACTGGCGTGAATTGGCCCCGGATTCGGCCAGGTCGACCGCCGCCATCAAAAGGTCCGCGGCGCGGCGCAGCGTGTCCGGGCGAGCGGCCGACTGCTGGGCGCAGGCGAGCAGCGGGTCGGACTCGGCGAAGAGCCAGTCCAGCGCGGCCTCGCGGTCCGGGAAGGCCAGGCCGGGGTAGCGCGTCGTCTCCAGGTGGTCCACCAGCCGGTCGCCGGGCCGCTCCAGCCCGTAGACCTCGGCCGCCGTCGCCAGGTAGAAGTCCAGGAGGCGGGACATCGCCGCGTCCCGCTCGGAGGGCGGCTGCTCATCGCGCTCGGCGCAGGCGCGCGCGAAGAGGCGTACGAGGTCGTGGAAGCGGTAGCGGCCGGGGGCGGCGGACTCCAGCAGGCTGGTGTCGACCAGGGATTCCAGGAGGTCCTCGGCGCGGTCGGCATCGAGGTCGAGGACGGCCGCGGCCGCCGCCAGCGAGATGTCGGGCCCCTCGGCCAGGCCCAGCAGCCGGAACGCCCGTGCCTGCTGGGGCTCCAGCTGGCCGTACCCCAGCTCGAAGGTGGCCTTGACCGCCAGATCGCCCACGCGCAGCTCGTCCAGGCGCCGCCGCTCGTCGGCCAGCTTGCGGGCGAGGACGGACACGGTCCAGGTGCGGCGGGCGGCGAGGCGGGAGGCGGCGATGCGGATGGCGAGCGGCAGGAAGCCGCACGCGGCGACGACGTCCATGGCCGCGTCGCGCTCGCTGACGACACGCTCCTCGCCCACTATCCGCGTGAAGAGGGCGAGTGCCTCCTCCGGGCTCATCACATCCAGGTCGACCAGGTGGGCGCTCTCCAGGTCGACCATCCGGATCCGGCTGGTGACGAGGGCGGCGCAGCCCTCCGTACCGGGCAGCAGCGGACGCACCTGGGCCGCGTCCCGGGCGTTGTCCAGCAGCGTCAGTACGCGGCGGCCGTCCAGTGTGGAGCGGTAGAGGGCGGCGCGCTCCTCGACGCCGTCGGGGATGCTGGAGTCCGGTGTGCCGAGGGCCCGCAGGAAGGATCCGAGGACCGCCTCCGGCTCGGCGGGGGCCGGGCCCGCGCCCTGGAGGTCCACGTAGAGCTGGCCGTCCGGGAAGTGGTGGCGCGCGGTGTGTGCCACGTGGACGGCGAGGGTCGTCTTGCCGACTCCGCCGATCCCCGCGACCGCTGACACGGCCATGACATGCCCTTCGGCGGTGGCCAGGTGGTCGCCCAGCTCCTTCACGAACGCCACTCGGCCCGTGAAGTCCGAGACCGAGGCCGGGAGCTGCGCGGGCCGTACGAAGACCGGACCGGCCGGGGCCTGCTCCGCGGCGGCGCTCGGCGCGGCGAGCTCGGCATCGGCCTGGAGGATGCGCTGCTGGAGCTCGGAGAGCTCCGCGCAGGGGTCCACGCCCAGTTCCTCGGCGAGCAGCCGGCGGGTGTCGGTGTAGACGGCGAGCGCCTCGGCCTGCCGTCCGCTGCGGTAGAGGGCCAGCATCAGCAGTTCGCGCAGCCGCTCCCGCAGCGGATGGGCGGCGGTCAGGGCGGTCAGCTCGGAGACGGCCTCCGCGTGGTGGCCTAGCTCCAGGTCCAGGTCCAGGCGCGCCTCGACCAGGGACAGATGCCGCTCGGTGAGCCGCACCCGCTGCGTCTCCGCGTAGGGCCCCGGCACCTGGGCCAGCGGCTCGCCGTCCCACAGGTCCAGCGCCTTGCCGAACAGCTCGCGCGCCCGCGGCCGGTCCCCCGAGTGCTGGGCCTTCTCCGCCTCGGTGGCCAGCTGCTCGACCACGTCGATGTCCAGGGCGCCGAGGCCGACGCGGATCGCGTACCCGCCCGACTCGCTGGCCAGCACCTCGGAGTCGGGCCCGAACGCCTTGCGCAGCCGGGAGGCGTACGTGCGCAGCGCGGCGATCGCCGCGTCCGGGGGGTCGTCTCCCCAGAGGGCGTCGATCAGCTCCGGGGCCGTCGCGGTTCTTCCGCCCCGCAGCAACAGCGCTGCCAGCAGCGCTCGTTGTTGCGGTGAGCCGGTGCTGAGCTGCTGTTCGCTCCGCCACGCCCGGACCGGTCCGAGCACGGTGAAGCGCATGTGCTGCCGCTGCGCCTGCTCCTTGTCGCGGGCCATGTCTCCCCCTGCCTGTGCTTCCCAGTCGCACGGGTCAGTTTGCCTTGTCGGCGGCGGTTACGTCAGTAGGGGCCAGCTGTCTCCACAAGGCCCGCCAGAGTTGTCCGACTTCATATGGCTGGCACACCGTCAGACAGCGACGCACGGCGGTCAATGGGTCGTCATACCCCCGGGAGGGTCCGGGTGGAGGCGGGTGGCGCCGCGGGGCGGTGCGGCCGATGAGATCGACGAGGCCCCCATCAGCGCGCTCACCTCCTCGCGCTCCGGCGACCCCAGGCGCTCGTAGATGGCCAGCGCTTCCTGCCAGCACTCCCTGGCCCGATCGGTCTGGCCGACCGCGGACAGCGCCTTGCCGAGGACCGTCAGCAGCGACCCGCGGCGCCATTCGCCGCACAGGCCCTGCATGGCCAGCGACCGCTCGGCGTGCCATGCGGCCCGGGCCGGACGGCCTGCGGCCAGATGGGTTTCGGCAAGCCGGAAATGGGCCATTCCCTCCCACAGTTGCTGGCGGGTGTCCCGGAATATGCCCAGGGCCTGGGTCAGATGGGCCAGGGCCTCGTCCAGCCGGCCCGTACGGGTCAGCGCTATCCCGAGTGTGTACCGTCCGTTGGCCAGGCGCAGCGAGGCGCCCAGCCGCTGGTATATCTCGAGCGCCTGCTCGGCCAGCTCCACCCCGGCCTGGGCGCGGCCCTTGTCGATGTGGACGCGGGCGAGGTTGGACAGGGCGCTGGCCTCACCGGCCTCGTTGGCGTCGGCGCGGAAGGCGGCGAGCGCCCGGTTGAAGTACGCCTCGGCCTCCTCCCTGCGGCCCTGGTCCAGGACGATGCTGCCGAGCCGGTTGGGAACGCGGCTGGCGAGCATCGGGTCCCTGGCGGCCAGCTCCAGGTCCAGCGCCCGCTCCAGCTCCCGCTCGGCGTGCTCGAACCGGCCGGTGAAGTAGTACAGATTCCCGAGGGTGGACCGTGCCCGGGCCTCGGTGCGCACGTCCCCCGCCGCTTGAGCCGATTCAATGATCGCCTCGGCCACCCCCTCGTACTGGTAGGACCTGGCCCCCGACTCGGCGAGGTCCAGGGCGGCGGTGAGCAGGTCCGCCACGCGGCGGCGCCGCCCGTCGGCGACGCACTGCCGGGCGCAGGCGATCAGACAGTCCGCCTCGGTGAACAGCCAGTCCAGCGCGGCCCCGGACGACTCGAAGGTGAGGCCGGGACGGGTCGTGGGCGCGAGGTGCTCGACGGTGCGGTCGCCCGGCCGTTCGGCGGCGTAGACCCGTGCCGCGGTGGCCAGATAGAAGTCCAGCAGGCGGGAGAGCGCGGCCTCCCGCTCCGTCTTGGGGAGGTCGTCCCGCTCCGCGCATGTCCGCGCGTACAGCCGCAGCAGGTCGTGGAGGCGATAGCGCCCCGGCACGGTGGGCTCCAGGAGCGAGATGCCGACCAGCGATTCCATGAGCGTCCGGGAGGCGGCGTCGTCCAGGCCGAGCACGGCCGCCGCGGCGGGCAGCGAGATGTCCGGCCCCCCGGCCAGCCCGAGCAGCCGGAACGCCCGTGCCTGCTCCGGCTCCAGCTGGCCGTAGCCGAGCTCGAAGCTGGCCTTGACCGCCAGATCGCCGGCCCGCAGCTCGTCCAGCCTGCGCCGCTCGTCGGCCAGCTTGCGGGCCAGCACGGACACCGTCCAGGTGCGCCGGGAGGCGAGCCGGGAGGCCGCTATGCGGATCGCGAGCGGCAGGAAGCCGCAGGACGCCAGGACGTCCATCACCTCCTCGCGCTCGACGGCCGCCCGCTCTTCGCCGACGATGAGCGCGAAGAGGGAGAACGCCTCCTCCGGGCTCATCACGTCCAGATCGACCGGATGGGCACCGTCCAGACCGGCCATCGTGGCCCGGCCGGTGATCAGGGTCGCGCAGCCGTGCGGGGCCGCGCGGCCGTGCGGGCCGCCGCCGGGCAGGAGCGGCCGGATCTGGTCGGCGTCACGGGCGTTGTCCAGCAGGACGAGGACCCGGCGGCCCGCGAGCGCCGAGCGGTAGAGGGCGGTGCGCTCCTCGGCGCCGTCCGGGATGGCGGCGTCCGGGACGCCGAGGGAGCGCAGGAAGGCGGCCAGTACGGCGTCGGGCTCGGCGGGGGAGGGGCCCGCGCCCCGGAGGTCCACGTAGAGCTGCCCGTCGGGGAAGTGGCGGCGGGCCGCGTGGGCCACATGGACGGCCAGGGCGGTCTTGCCGATGCCCCCGATACCGGAGACGGCGAGGACCGGGGAGGCGCCGCCCTGGGCGGCCAGCAGACCGCTCAGCTCCCGTACGGCGTCGGCGCGGCCGGTGAAGTCCGGTGCCGCGGCGGGCAGTTGTGCGGGGCGCACGAGGGGTGCGTTCGCCGGCCGGGGTTCGTGGAGCGCTGTGGGGTCGCGGAGCGCCGTGGACTCATGGGGTGCCGTGGGCCCGTGCGGTGCCGTGGACTCGGCGAACTCGGCCGCGATGAGCCAGTCCCGTTCCCCAAGCCGCTTGTCGCCGACCATGGTGCCCCCCGCGCTTACGTTTCCCTGCACGGCCAGTCTGCCCGCTCGACCGGTTATCCGTCAGTAAAGAGCGCGTCTGTCCGGGCGGCGCGCCGGGTGACGGAGGGCCGCGCGCGGGGTGACGGAGGGCCGCCCGCCGGGTGGTCGGCGGCCGCGCGCGGGGTGACTGACGACCGTGTGCCGGGCGGCTGGGGGCCGTGCGCCGGACGGTGGCGCCGTCGTGCCGCGAGAGCTGACGATCCGTCAGATCGGCGCTACCGTGCAGTCATGGAGAGCTTCCCGAAGATAATCTCGGTGGACGACCACACGGTTGAGCCCCCTCACGTCTGGCGGGACCGGCTCCCGTCGAAGTACCGCGACAGCGGGCCGCGCATCGTCCGGGCGCCGCTGAAGGAGATGACCTTCATCGGCGGCAAGTTCGCCCCGAAGATGGGCGCGCCCGGGGACGACGGGCCGCTCGCGGACTGGTGGGTGTACGAGGAGCTGCACCGGCCGCTGACCCGGCTGGACACCGCCGTCGGCTACGACCGGGACGAGGTCAAGCTGGAGGCCATCACCTACGAGCAGATGCGGCCCGGCTCCTTCTCGGTGCCCGACCGGCTCGCGGACATGGACGTCAACCACGTCCAGTCCGCGCTCTGCTTCCCGACCTTCCCCCGCTTCTGCGGGCAGACCTTCACCGAGGCCGCCGACCGCGAGCTGGGGCTGCTCGGGGTCCGGGCGTACAACGACTGGATGGTGGAGGAGTGGTGCGGGCCCGAGGCCCGGGGCAGGCTGATCCCGCTGATCATCATCCCGCTGTGGGACGCCGAGCTGGCCGCCGCCGAGGTGCGGCGGAACGCGGCGCGCGGGGTGCGGGCCGTCTGCTTCTCGGAGATCCCGCCGAACCTGGGGCTGCCCTCGATCCACACCGACGACTGGGACCCGCTCCTGGCCGCGTGCGACGAGACCGGCACGGTCATCGCGATGCACATCGGCTCCTCCTCGAGGATGCCCTCGACCTCCGCGGACGCGCCCCCCGCGGTCGGCTCCACGATCACCTTCGCCAACTGCTGCTTCTCGATGGTCGACTGGCTGATGAGCGGGAAGTTCGAGCGCTTCCCGAACCTGAAGGTGATGTACGCGGAGGGCCAGATCGGCTGGATCCCCTACATCCTCGAGCGCGCCGATGTGGTGTGGGAGGAGAACCGGGGCTGGGGCGGAGTGGCCGACAAGGTGCTGCGCCCGCCGTCCGAGCTGTTCACCGAGCATGTCTACGGCTGCTTCTTCGACGACGCCTTCGGGCTGCGCAACCTCGACGCCATCGGGGTCGGCAATGTGCTGTACGAGACGGACTATCCGCACTCGGACTCCACCTGGCCCAAGTCGCGGGAGGTCGGCGAGGCGCAGATGGGGCATCTGGCGCCGGACGTCGTGGAGCGGATCGTGCGCGGCAACGCGATCGAGCTGCTGGGGCTCACGGCGGACGGGCTGTGGGCGGGGGCGCCTGGGGCGTAGCGGGTTGGCCGGGGAGGGGCGTCGG
>NZ_JAAAYH010000285.1:0-11995 GCF_018035285.1 Streptomyces sp. MK37H
CCGCGGGCGGCCTGCTCCCAGGTGAAGCGACGCAGCACCCGTTCCCGGCCGGCCGCGCCCAGCCGCCGTCTGAGGTCGGCGTCGCCCAGCAGCCGGGTCAGGGCCGCGGCGAGCGCGTCGGCGTCGCCGGGCGGTACGGCCAGACAGGTCTCGCCGTCGACCCCGGCGACCTCGGGTATCGCGCCGCCGGTGGTGGCGACCAGCGGGGTGCCGGTGGCCATGGCCTCGGCGGCCGGCAGCGAGAACCCCTCGTACAGCGAGGGCACACAGGCGATCTGGGCGCCGCGCACCAGGTCCACCAGTTCGGCGTCGCTGATGCCCTTGACGAACTCGACGGCGTCCTCGAGCCCGTGGCGCGCCATGGTGGTGGCCACCGGCCCCTCCTCCGGCCGCTTGCCGACGACGACCAGATGCGCCTCGGGGTTCCCGGTGCGGACCTTGGCGAGCGCCTCGATCAGATACACCAGGCCCTTGAGCGGCACATCCGCGCTGGAGGTGGTGACGATCCGGCCGGGGGTCTCCGGGACGGCGGGGTCGGGCGAGAACAGGCCGGTGTCCGCGCCGATGTGCACCACATGAATCCGGTCCGGCCGCACCCCGAGGTCCTCCACGATCTCCCGGCGGGAGGAGCCGGAGACGGTGAGCACCGAGGGCAGCCGCCGGGCCACCCGCTTCTGCATCCGGGTGAAGCCGTACCAGCGGCGCACGGAGAACCGGCGCCTCCAGCCGTCGGCGGCGTCCAGCTCCAGCTGCCGGTCGACGGTGATCGGGTGATGGATGGTGGTCACCAGCGGGAAGCCGAGCTTCTCCAGGCCCAGCAGCCCGTAGCCCAGGGTCTGGTTGTCGTGGACGACGTCGAACTGGCCGGGGCGCGCGGCGAGATGGCGGCGGGCGCGCAGGCTGAAGGTGAGCGGCTCGGGGAAGCCGCCGGTCCACATGGTGGAGACCTCCAGGGCGTCGATCCAGTCCCGGTACTCCTCCCGCCGGGGGGTGCGGAACGGATCGGGCTGGCGGTAGAGGTCCAGGCTGGGCAGTTCGGTGAGGGTGACGCCCTCCCCGGCGTCGAGCACCGGATACGGCTGGGCGCCGATGACCTCGACGGTGTGGCCGAGCCGGGCGAGTTCGCGGGAGAGATGGCGCACATAGACGCCCTGGCCCCCGCAGAACGGATTCCCCTTGTAGCTGAGCAGCGCGATGCGCAGCGGCCGTTCCTCGGTGGCGGTGGGGGGTGCTGCTCGAAGCGGGTCGGCCCCGGTCTCCTGCGCGGCCTCTGCGGTCACTCGCGCCCCCTCCTTGGTGCAGTTCAGCGGGAGCGTATCCGCTTCCGTTTATCTAGAACAAGTTTCACTAACGCATCCCCTGAGGAGTCACGAAGATACCTGCCTCGGACGACCTCTCCAGGGCCGGGGCAGGTGATCCCTACCACTCGGTAGCCGGGACCTGAGGAGAAGTTGACGGCGGGGGTGTGCACCTGGGTGCGCGCTCGTCGACGCGACCGCGGGCGCCGCTCGGCAGCAACCTGCCTCAACTGCGCGGACACGGGCGCTTCGGGGAGGACCCGCGCTAGCCTAGAACGAGTTCCAGTGACTCGCAGGCCCGGAACGGTCCTGCCATCATGCACGATGTCCGCTTGTCGCCGACCCGCAGACGCAACACATTCGAAGTGGGACAGATGACCGCAGAAGTCAAGCCGGCCGCCCTGCAGCTGACCGAGCGGCAGGAGGCGCGCCGCCGGCGCATCCTGCACGCCAGCGCCCGGCTGGCCAGCCGGGGCGGCTTCGACGCGGTCCAGATGCGCGAGGTCGCGGAGAACTCCGGGGTGGCGCTCGGCACCCTCTACCGCTACTTCCCCTCCAAGGTCCATCTGCTGGTCGCCACGATGCAGGATCAGCTCCAGCACATGCACGAGACGCTGCGCAAGAGGCCGCCGACCGAGGAGGAACCGGCCGCCCGGGTCGCCCAGACGCTGATGCGCGCCTTCCGCGCGCTGCAGCGCGAACCCCATCTGGCCGACGCGATGGTGCGCGCGCTCACCTTCGCCGACCGGTCGGTCAGCCCGGAGGTGGACACGGTCTCCCGGCTCACCACCGCGATCATCCTCGACGCGATGGGCCTGGACGACGCTCCGACTGCCGAGCAGCTCTCGGCGGTCCGCGTCATCGAGCACACCTGGCATTCGGCGCTGATCACCTGGCTCTCGGGGCGTGCCTCGATCGCCCAGGTGAAGATCGACATCGAGACCGTCTGCCGTCTGATCGACCTCACCGCCCCCACCCCGGCCCGATAGCCGGACGGAGGGCACAACAGGGGCGCACGCGCCAATTCCTGCGCCCCTTCGAGCTCCTGGACGGGGTTTATGCGCCCTCACGCCCCCCATTGGCTTAAATTCCGCGTTCACGCCCTGCCCAATCCCGGTATTCATGAACGGCGCGCGACAGAGCGACAACGGCGCGCAACGAGAGAACTGCATCGTGGGGGGTGGAGAAGTTCGTGATCCGGTTACTGCTGGTACACGAGTCAGGATTGCTGCGATCGGCCCTGGCATCCGTAATAGGGGCCGAACCAGACATCGAGGCGGCCGCGTGCTCCTGGCGCGACGCGCGTAGCAGAGCCCGTTCCCTGCAACCGCAGGTGTGCGTGGTGGACACGGACAGCCCGGCGGCCGACAAGGCGGCACGGAAGGGCGAGTGGGGGAAGTTCGTGGCATCCGCCTCCAGGGAGGGCGGGGACTGCGGACTGCTGGTGCTGGTCAACTCGGAGCGGCCGGGCCCACTGCGCCGCGCGCATGAGGCCCGGGCGCTCGGCTACGTCGACAAGGACGCCCCACCGCAGCGGCTGGTCGAGGCCATACGGCAGGTGGCGAAGAAGGAGCGGTACGTGGACGACGCGCTCGGCTACGGCTTCCTCCAGGCGGCCAAGATCCCGCTGACCGAGCGGGAGTTGGGCGTGCTGTCGCTGGCTGCCGACGGCGCCTCCATACCGGAGATCGCCCGTACGCTGCATCTGTCCACCGGGACGATCCGCAACTATCTGGCCGCGATCACCCGGAAGACCGGGGCGCGCAACCGCGTGGACGCCATACGGATATCGCAGTGCGAGGGCTGGGTCTGATATCGCGGTCCGAGGGCTGGATCCGAGCCGGCCCCGGGTCCGTAAGCGCCGACGGCGGCCTCCTGCCCGGCGGGCGGCGGGTTCCGACCCGGCGGGCGGCGGCCTCTGACCCGCCGACGGCGGCCAGGAGAGCTACTCGTCGGGAGGAAAGACCTGCTCACCGGTTTCCGACAGCCGGATGGCGATCGCCTCGACCGGGCAGCCCTCGGCCGCCGCGAGCACCGCCTCGGAAGCATCGGCCTCCGTCTCGACCGGATGCGACTGCCGCGCCCCGTCGAGCCGGAAGCCGCCGGGGGCGGTGCTCACGCACATCCCCGAGCCGATGCACACGCCGCGGTCCACCTCGATCCGCCAGCGGTCCCCCATCAGCTCGGCTCCCCGTCCCATCCCTGGGGCAGGTGGATCATCTTGTGCTCCAGATACGCGGAGAACCCCTCCGGGCCGAACTCCCTGCCCAGACCGGAGTTCTTGTAGCCGCCGAAGGGCCCGAGCATGTCGAGGCTGAAGGTGTTGACCGAGTAGGTGCCGGTGCGGACGCGCCGTGCGAAGTCGACGCCGTGCCCGACGTCCGCCGTCCAGACCGAGCCGGACAGCCCGTAGTCGGAGTCATTGGCGATCCGGGCCGCCTCCTCCTCGTCCCCGTACGGCAGCAGACAGATCACCGGGCCGAAGATCTCCTCACGGGCGATCCGCATGTCGTTGCCGACGTCGCCGAAGAGCGTGGGCTCCACGTACCAGCCGGTCTGCTGGGCCTCCGGACGGCCGCCGCCGATCAGCACCTTGGCGCCCTCCCGCTGCCCCAGCGCGATGTAGTCCAGCGACCGGCGCTGCTGCCGCCGCGCCACCAGCGGCCCGACCTGGGTGGCCGGGTCCAGCGGGTCGCCGACGACCAGGGCGGAGGCGGCGGCCGCGAACCGCTCGGCGATCTCGTCGTAGCGGGCGCGCGGCGCGAGGATACGGGTCTGGGCCACACATGCCTGTCCATTGTTCATCCAGGCGTTGGGCACGATCCCGGCGACGGCCGCCTCCAGGTCCGCGTCCGGCAGGATCACCGCGGCCGACTTGCCGCCCAACTCCAGTGTGACCCGGGTCAGATGGCGCGAGGCCACCTCCATCACCCGCTTGCCGGCCGCGACCGAGCCGGTGAACGACACCTTGTCCACGCCCGGGTGGCCGACCAGGTACTCGCTGACCTCGCGGTCGGCCGGAAGGATCGACAGCACCCCCTCGGGCAGCCCCGCCTTCGCCGCGATCTCCGCCAGGATGTAGGAGTCCAGCGGTGTCTCGGGCGACGGCTTGAGGATCACCGAGCACCCCGCGAGCAGCGCGGGCGCCAGCTTCGCGGCCGCCACGAACTGCGGTACGTTCCACGGCACCACGGCCGCGACCACCCCGACCGGCTCCCGCCGCACCAGCAGCGGGCCGAGCACCCCGGCCCGCCGCTCCTCGTAGACGAAGTCGCGGGCCACGGTGATGGCCGCGTCCCACACCATCATCGCGCCGAGCGCCTGGGCGAGGACGCTCCAGGAGTACGGGGAGCCGTTCTGCGCGCTGATGACCCGGGCGATCTCCTCATGGCGTACGGCGATGGCGTCCTTGATCCGGGTGACCACCGCGATCCGCTCGTCCAGGCTCGTCCGGGCCCAGGGGCCCTCGTCGAACGCCGTCCGCGCCGCCGCGACCGCCCGGTCCACATCGGCCTGGGAGGCGTGCGGCACCCGGCCGATGACCTGCTCGGTGTGGGGCGAGACGACCTCGATGGTGTCCTCGCCCGCCGGATCGGCCAGCGCGCCGCCGATGAAGAGCTGCCCGTGCTCGATGAGGTCGTCCATCGCTGATGCCTTCCGGCCGATGACTGAGGGGTACGGGTACGTACGGCCGGCCCGCCCGGGGGGCCGGGACCGCCTACAGGGGGCAGCCAATATCTGACGCTGCATCAGAACTGATACCAGTTCTAGCTATAGTGGGCAATGCTTGTGTCGAGGAGAGGGGGAGCCGATGGCGCAGGTGACGCGGGTGACCGACCATGGCGGCGGAGTGCGGAGCATCCCGGTCCCGATCCCCGACAACCCGCTGGGGCACACCCTGGTCCACCTTCTCGACACCGATCGCGGCCCCGTCCTGATCGACACCGGCTGGGACGACCCCACGGCCTGGGACACCCTCACCGCCGGGCTCGCCGCGTGCGGCGCCTCCGTCTCCGATGTCCACGGCGTCCTCGTCACCCATCACCATCCCGACCACCACGGGCTGTCCGGCCAGGTGCGGGAGGCGTCCGGGGCGTGGATCGCCATGCACGCGGCCGACGCCCAGGTCGTCCGGCGCACCCGTGAGGCCGAGCCCTCCCGCTGGCTGGACTATCTGGAGGAGAAGCTCGCCGCGGCCGGGGCGCCCGAGGAGCATCTGGCCCCGCTGCGCGCCACCCGCGCGTCCGGCCGTACGAGCCTCCCGGGGCAGCGGGCCGCGCTCCCCGACCGCGAGATCGTCCCCGGTGAACTCCTCGATCTGGCGGGCCGGCGGCTGCGCGCCGTCTGGACCCCCGGCCACACCCCCGGCCATGTCTGCCTCCACCTCGAAGAGGCCCACCCGGCGGCCGGTGAGGGCCTGCCCGGCCATGGCCGCCTGTTCTCCGGGGACCATCTGCTGCCCGAGATCACCCCCCATATCGGGCTCTACGAGGACCCCGACGACGTGACCGTCACCGACCCGCTCGGCGACTACCTCGACTCCCTCGAACGCGTCGCCGCCCTCGCCCCGGCCGAGGTGCTCCCCGCCCATCAGTACGCCTTCACCGACGCCCCGGCCCGGGTGCGCGCGCTGCTGGACCACCACGAGCAGCGGCTGGCCGGGCTGCTGGCCCTGCTCACCACCCCGCTCACCCCGTGGCGGCTCGCCGAGGCGATGGAGTGGAACCGCCCGTGGGAGCAGATCCCCTTCGGTTCCCGCAATATCGCGGTCTCCGAGGCGGAGGCGCATCTGCGCCGGCTGGTGAAGCTGGGCAGGGCGGAAGCGGTGCCGGGTAGCAATCCGGTGATGTACCAAGCGATTTGAGTGACGTATGGGGTGCCGGTCCGACGAACCGGAAGCTAGCCTTACCCGGCCTGGCGCACACGCCCGCACACCCCCCGTAACCGCCGTACCAGCAGGAGCATGCGTGACGAGCCCCATCCGCGATTCCGCCCCGACACCAGGTCCGACGGCCGCCCCGATACCGCCGCCAGGCTGCCCCGCGCACTCCGGCCAGGCCCCGGCCGGGCAAGGGCTGGAGTCGCTGCACGGCCCCGAGTTCGCCGCCGACCCGTCCGCCACCTACGCCCGCCTGCGGGAACACGGGCGGATCGCGCCCGTGGAGCTGGCGCCCGGCGTCCCCGTCTCGCTCGTCACCAGCTATCAGACCGCGCTGGACATCCTGCGCGGCCCCGAGACGTTCTCCAAGGACGCGCGCCACTGGCAGGCGCTCACCGACGGCACCATCCCCATGGACAACCCCGTGGTGCCGATGATGATGTACCGGCCGAACGCGCTGTGCAGCGACGGCGAGGAGCATCACCGGCTGCGCTCGGCGATCTCCGACACCCTCGACCGCCTGGACATCCACGCGCTGCGCCGCTACGTGGAGCGGAGCGCCGACTTCCTTATCGACCTCTTCGGCCCCAAGGGCGAGGCGGATCTGCTCAAGGAGTATTCCGCCCGGCTCCCCCTGCTCGTCTTCAACCAGCTCTTCGGCTGCCCGCCCGAGCTGAGCGACAAGCTGGTCCGGGCGCTCTCGGCGCTCTTCGACGTCACCGAGGACTCCGAGCAGGCCAACGCGCTCCTCGCGGAGACCCTCTTCCAGCTCATCGCCCTCAAGCGGGAGAATCCGGGTCCGGACATGACGTCCTGGCTGATCGCCCACCCCGCCGAGCTCACCGACGAGGAGCTGATCCACCAGATCGTCGTCCTCGTCGGCGCGGGCACCCAGCCCCAGCAGAACCTGATCTGCAAGGGGCTGTTGCTCCTGCTGTCCGACGAACGGTTCCGGGGCGATCTCGCGGGCGGCACCATGCTGATCGAGGACGCGCTCAACGAGGTCCTGTGGAAGGACCCGCCGCTGGCCAACTTCTGCGTCCACTACCCGCGCCATGACGTCACGGTCGACGGGCACCGGCTGCCCAAGGGCGACCCCGTCGTCATCAGCCTCGCGGCCGCCAACAACGACCCGTACCTGCTGTCGAAGCGGCGTGGCAACCGGGCCCATCTGGCGTGGAGCGCGGGCCCGCACACCTGCCCCGCGAAGGACCCGGCCCAGCTGATCGCCTCCGTCGCCGTCGAGAAGCTGCTCGACCGCCTGCCCGATCTCGAACTCGCTGTGCCCGTCGAGCGGTTGGAGTGGCGGCCCGGCCCCTTCCACCGGGCCCTGGCCGCGCTGCCGGTGCGCTTTCCGCGGACGGCCGCCAAGTCCGACGAGGCGCTGGCCGAGATGGCGGCGGCGACCGCGGCCATCTCAGGGGCCGTGGGCAGGACGCCCACGGTCTCCCGGGCGGACGCCCCGGACGCCGGACCCGGCGAGACCACGCCCTCGGCGGACACCGCGTCCGCCACCACGGGGCCGCGACCGGAGCCCGAATCCGGCGCCGAGCACGAGGCCCGGCGCCGCTGGTGGAAGTCCCTGGCCCAGTGGTGGCGCCGCGGGTAGCGGACGGCCGGGAGCGGAGGCCGTCGGGCGCGGCGTTATCGGATTGCCGGGTGGTGCCCGGCCGCGTAGCGTCGCGGCGCATGACCCCGACGCTGCGCACCGCGCGCCTGCTCCTCGAGCCGTACCGGCCCGAGGACGAGGACGCCTTCGTGGCGCTGTTCCAGGATCGGCGGGTGTGCCGCTGGCTGGGGGACGGCAGGCTCGCCCCCGAGGCCGAGGACCGGGCGCTGTTCGGGCGGATCTTCACCAAGGTCTACGCCCAACGGCTGTTCGACGTATGGGCCGTCCGCGAGGACGGCCGGTACGTCGGCCACGCCGAGATCAAGCCGACCGAGGTCGTCGGCGGCCACGAGATCGTCTACGCGCTGGCGCCGGAGGCGTGGGGGCGCGGTCTGGGGACGGAGCTGACCGAGGCGGTCGTCGGCCACGGCTTCCGCGCCCTCGGGCTGAGCGAGGTGCACGCCACGGTCATGGCGGCCAACGAGGCGTCGCTGACCCTGCTCACCCGGCTCGGCTTCGCGCACCGCCGTGATATCGAGGAGGACGACGGCACGACGACGCGCTGTCTCGCGGTCGTCCGGGGCGACAGCCGTTTCGGCGACCGCGAGCGGTGGGCGGCTGAAGGCGCCCGACAAGTCGGCGGATAAGCTGTCCGTAAACTTCATACGCGTCCGATCGGGGGAAGCCGGTGCGATTCCGGCGCTGACCCGCAACCGTGAGCGCGCCCCGCGGGGCGTACGAGCCGGAACACCCGGGCGGGCGCGACGACGCAGGCTCCCGCCGCCGGACGACCGGTGGCGGCACCGTCGAGGTATGCGGAGCTGAGCCGGGTGCCAGGCGTGCCGCGGAGCGTTCCGCGTGCGGCGCGGCTGGACGGCCGTGCGCGGCTGCGTGCGCCCGTCCACCGACCGAGAGGCACCACAGCCATGAACATTCGCCGCAGCGTGGCGGCTCTTTCCCTCTGCGCCGCACTGGGCGCGGCCGCCGCGCCTGCCGCCGTGGCCGACGACGGCCCGGCCGGGCGTGCCGAGGGGCTCTACGGCGCCAAGGACCCGAAGTTCGACGGGGTGTGGCGGCAGTCGCTGGCGCTGCTCGCCCAGGACGCGGTGGGCGTCACCCCGGCGAAGTCGGCCATCGACTGGCTGGCCGGACAGAGTTGCGCGGACGGCGGCTTCGCGGCGTACCGCGCGGACACGTCCAAGGCGTGCGACCCGAAGAAGGGCGAGTTCACGGACGCGACGGCGGCGGCGGTCCAGGCGCTGGCCGCGGTGGGCGGCCGCTCCGGCACCGTGGAGAAGGGCATCGGCTGGCTGAAGCGCCACCAGAACGAGGACGGCGGCTGGGGCATGAACCCGGGCGGCCCGAGCGACGCCAACTCCACCGCGGCGGCGGTCGGCGCCTTCGCCGCCACCGGCCAGGACCCGGCGAAGGTGACGTCGGCCCCGGGCAAGGGCGGCAAGACCCCGTACGACGCACTGCTCGGCCTGCAGCTGGACTGCTCGGCGAAGGCGGAGGAGCGCGGGGCGTTCGCGTACACGGCGGCCAAGGGCAAGCCCGTCGCCAATGAACTGGCCACCGCGAGCGCCGCACTGGCCGCGCAGGGCAAGGGCTTCGTCTTCGAGACCGTCGGCAAGGACAGCGGCGCCGAGCCGAAGCCGCTGCGCTGCGCGGGCGGAAAGGGCGGAGCCGGTTCGCCCAAGGACGCCGCCGAGGCGGCCCTGGCCCATCTCTCCCGCGTCATGTCCGACACCGATACGCACCTGAAGTCGGCCATGCCCGGCGCCAAGGACCAGCCCGACTTCGGCGGCACGGCCGACGCGGTGGTGGCCCTCGCCGCCGGGGAGCACAGCGCGGCCGCGGGCAAGCCCCTCCAGTGGCTCCAGGGCAAGGACAGCGGCACGGCGGCCTGGGCCAAGGGCGACCCGGGCGCCCTCGCCAAACTGATCCTCGCGGCCCACGCGGCCGGCGCCGACCCCCGCGACTTCGGCGGCGCCGACCTCGTCCGGCAGCTGAACGCCACCGGCCCGAAGCCCGAGGCGGCGGCCCCGGGCGCGGAGTCGGACGGGAACGGCAAGAGCGGGGAGAAGAAGGACGACGACGGCGGGGTCGGCGGCGTCTGGTGGACGGTCGGCGTCTGCGCGGTCGCCGGCATGGGCATCGGCTTCCTCCTGAGCGGCCGGAAGAGGCGACAGCTGTGAGCCCACGCACAGACGTGGCATCGGTCCGCACCGGGGCGGCTTCGGTCCCGCGCACCCGCGCGGTATGGGTCCGGTACGCCTCCTCGGCACCGGCACCGGCACCGCGCGCCCGCGCGGCCCAGGCCCGGCGCGCGGACGCGGCTTCCGTCCCACACACCCGCCACACCCGCGCGCGTTTCGCCTGGTGCGGCCGCGCGGCCCGGCTGTTGCTGTCCGCTGTCGCCTTGGTGCTGCCCGTCGTCGCCCTGTTCGCGATGCTCGGCGCGGGCCAGGCCCAGGCCGCGGACGGGTATCGCTACTGGTCGTTCTGGCAGCGGGGCGGGGACGGCGGCAGCTGGAGCTATGCCACGCAGGGGCCCTCCTCGGCGCGACCCGGTGATGGCGACATGATCGGTTTCCGCTTCGCGGTCAGCGAGGACTCGGACGACGCCACCCGGCCGCGCGGCATGGCCGATTTCGCCGCCGTCTGCGCCGACACCCCGGCCACGGACGGCACCAAACGGGTCGCGGTGGTCATCGACTTCGGTACGGCCACCGACTCACCCGACCGCCGGACGCCGCCCGCGCCCCGTACCGAGTGCGCACGGGTCGGCGAGGACGCGTCCGCCGGGGAGGCGCTCGCCGCCGTCGCGAAGCCGCTGCGCTACAACTCCGCCGCGCTGCTGTGCGCCATCTCCGGCTATCCGGAGACGGGCTGCGGGGACAAGGTGAGCACCTCCGTGGACGCCCACGCCGCCCCGAAGGGCGACGGCGGCAAGGCGGACGACGGCGGCTCAGGCCCCTCGGCCGGGCTGATCGGCGGGCTCGCGGCCGTCGTCCTGCTCGGCGCCGCGGCGGTCTGGCAGGCGCGCCGCCGCCGCGTATGAGCGCACGGAAGACCGCCATGGCACCGCGCACCACCCCCGAGGCCACCGGCCCGCGCCGCCCCGGCACCGGCTTCCGCACCCGGTTCCGCAGCCGGTTCCGCACCGGCCTCCGCGCCGGGTTCCGCACCCGGCCGCGAGCCGGTACCCCGCGGACCGGTACCCCGCGCGGCGGAAGCGCCCTGCACGCCGGGGCCTGGTGGCTGTGGGCGCTCGGGCTGGCCACCGCCGCGTCCCGGACCACCAACCCGCTGCTGCTCGGGCTGCTCATCGCGGTCGCGGGCTATGTGGTGGCCGTACGCCGCACCGACGCGCCGTGGGCCCGCTCGTACACCGCGTTCCTCAAGCTGGGTCTCGTCGTGCTGGCCATCCGGCTGTTCTTCGCGGTCTTCTTCGGCTCGCCGATCCCCGGGACGCGGGTGCTCTTCACGCTCCCCGAAGTCCCGCTGCCCCACTGGGCGCAGGGGGTGCGCATCGGCGGCCGGGTGTCGGCCGAGGGGCTGGTGTTCGCGCTGTACGACGGGCTGCGGCTGGCCACCCTGCTGATCTGCGTCGGCGCCGCGAACGCCCTCGCCAGCCCGGCGCGGCTGCTCAAGTCGCTGCCCGGCGCGCTCTACGAGGCCGGGGTCGCGGTCGTGGTGGCGATGACCTTCGCACCCCATCTGGTGGCGGACGTGCGACGGCTGCGCTCCGCCCGTAGGCTGCGCGGCCGCCCCGACCGCGGGGTGAAGGCGCTGCTGCAGGTCGGACTGCCGGTGCTGGAGGGCGCGTTGGAACGCTCGGTGGCCCTGGCGGCGGCGATGGACGCGCGCGGCTACGGCCGCACCGCCCAGGTCCCGCCCGCCGTCGCCCGTACCACCACCGCGCTGACGCTGGGCGGCCTGCTCGGCGTCTGCTGCGGTACATACGGCCTGCTCGCGGCCGAGGGCGCGGGCTACGGTCTGCCGCTGCTGCTCGCCGGACTCGCCGCCGCGCTCGGCGGCCTGTGGCTGGGCGGCCGCCGCTCGGTGCGCAGCCGCTACCGCCCGGACCGCTGGGGCGTACGGGCGTGGCTGGTGGCGGGGTCGGGAGCGGCGGTCGCGGCACTGATGATCCGCGCCGCCTCCTACGCCCCCGAGGCCCTCCAGCCATCGGTCGTCCCGCTCACC
>NZ_JAAAYH010000286.1:0-11952 GCF_018035285.1 Streptomyces sp. MK37H
GGGAGGAACCGGCCCAGAAGCGGGACCGCGGCCAGGTCGCCGTCGTGCCGAAGGGCGCGCCGAACACCGGAGTGACGGCCGAGCCCTCCGAGTCGCCCGGGAACGAGGGCGCGCTGATCGGCGGAGGCGCCGCCGCGGTGCTCGCCGCGGGCGGCGCGGCGGTCCTCGTGGTCCGCCGCCGGCGGGCGACCGGGGCATGACCCCGTTCTCCAGGCGCGCCTTCGCCACCGCGGCGATGGCCTCGCTGCTCGCGGGCTGCGGCGGCCACCCGGCCCGGCAGACCACGGCCGCACCGCACTCCGGGAGGAGGCCACCGCCGACCCCCGTGAAGGCGGCGCGTCCCCTGGGACGTTCGGTCCCGGTCGGGCTGCGGATCCCGGCCATCGGCGTCGACACCCCGCTCATCCGGCTGGGGCTGGCGCCGGACGGGAGCGTGGCGGTGCCGCCGGTCACGGCGCACGACCGCGCGGGCTGGTACCGGCACTCGCCGACACCGGGGCAGCTCGGCCCGTCGGTCATCCTCGGCCATGTCACGGTCGGCGCCTACGGCGACGGGGTCTTCCGCCACCTGGCGCGGCTGCGCCGGGACGACCGGGTCGAGGCGCGCCTGGAGAACGGCACGGCGGCACAGTTCGCCGTCAGCGCCGTACGGACCGTCGCCAAGGCGGACTTCCCGGCGGACGAGGTCTACGGGAACGTGGACCGCCCGGAGCTGCGGCTGATCACCTGTGGCGGCCCCCGCTCCGGCGACGGCTACCTCGACAACGTGATCGTCTTCGCCACGCTGACGTCCGCCGGCCCCTGACCCACCCGCGGATCCCGGGCCCACGGAACCCACACCGGCGGCCCGGGATCCTTCTCTTCGAAGTGCCCTCACGGCCGAGTGCCGTCACGACCATGGAGTGCGTTGAAACGGTCCCGTGACAGGGCGGCGTCCGAGCTGTTCGCCGCTCTCTACCCGCGCCTGGCCGGCTGGTGCCGCCGTCTCGTCGACGACGACGAGACGGCCCATGAGATCGCCTCCGAGGCGTTCACCCGGCTCTGGGCCCGCTGGACGTCCGTGGAGGAGCCCCGCGGCTTCCTCTACGTCACCGCGGCCAATCTCGTCCGGGACCACTGGCGCAAGGTGGAGCGCGAGCGCAGGGCCATGCGCCGTGCCACCACGGAAGCCGCCGTCCGCCCCCACACCGAACAGTCCGACCCGTCGGTGCGCCTGCTCGTGCAGTCGCTGCCGGAACGGCTGCGCGTCCCGATCCTGCTGCACTACTACGCTGACATGCCGATCCGGGAGGTGTCCGTACTGACCGGGCGCAAGGAAGGAACCGTCAAGGCCGACCTCCACGCGGCCCGGGAACTGCTCCGCGTCCACCTGAGGAGAAGCCTTGACCCCACGCTTTGAGGACGGCCCGGAGCACAACGGCCCGGAGCCGGAGCACCTCGGCCCCGACCGGGAGCCCGACGACCCCCTCGCGGTGATCCTGCGGCCCCCGTCCGACTACCTCGGCCCGCCGCCCGGGCGATACGAGGCGATCCGCCGTGCCGCGACCCGCCGCAAGCTGCTCCGCACCGCGGCCGGGGTCGGTGTGTCCTGCGCCGTGGCCGCTCTCATCGCGCTGCCGCTCCGCGCGACGGCACCCGGGCCACCCGCGCGCCCGACGGTCCCGCTCGCCCCGCCGCCCGCGACCGGCCGTACGACGCCCCCGCTTCCGTCGGTTTCCGGCGGTCCCTCGGCGTCGCCCAGCCCCTCGGCGCCGTCCGAGTCCGCCGGTCAGCGCCCCAGCCGCAGGCCCGGGAGCGACACGTCCAGCCCCCGGGACGGCGCGAAGGTGCCCACCCGCGGACAGTCGGCGGCGCCGAGTTCCTCGGAGCGGGTCGTTCCGTCGGAGGTCCGGAGGGACGCCGTCACCACCCCCGGAACAACGCGACGGCCGTAGGCGGACCCGGCCGCCTACGGCCCTGTCGCGCTACGCCTTCGAACCGATGCCGGTCAGCGACCGCACTTCCATCTCCGCCTGCTTCTTGGGGTCGGCGGGCTCCTTGCTGAAGACCGTGCCGAGGAAGCCGCAGAGGAAGGAGAGCGGAATGGACACCAGACCGGGGTTGGTGAGCGGGAACCAGTGGAAGTCCACGCCCTTGATGATGGATGTGGAGCTGCCCGAGATGGCGGGGGAGAAGATGATGAGCACCAGGCCGGACACCAGCCCGCCGTAGATGCTCCACAGCGTCCCGGTCGTGTTGAAACGCTTCCAGAACAGCGTGTAGAGGATCGTCGGCAGATTGGCGGACGCGGCGAGCGCCAGGGCCAGCGACACCAGGAACGCGACGTTCTGGCCGTTGGTGACGATGCCGCCGAGGATGGCCAGGAAGCCGATCACGAGCGCCGTCAGACGGGCGACCCGGATCTCGGACCGCGGATCGGCCTTTCCGCTCCGGATCACATTGGCGTACACGTCATGGGCGAACGAGGCCGAGGCGGCCAGGGTCAGCCCGGCCACCACCGCCAGGATCGTCGCGAAGGCCACCGCGGAGACGATGCCCAGGAGCATCGCACCGCCGATCTCGAAGGCGAGCAGGGGAGCGGCGGAGTTCTCGCCGCCGGGCGCGTTCACGATCTCGTCCGAACCGACCAGCGCGGTGGCCCCGTACCCGACGAGCAGGATCGACAGATAGAAGATGAACATCGACCAGGAGCACCACACCACCGAGCGCCGGGCCTCCTTGGCGTCCGGCACGGTGTAGAAGCGCATCAGCACGTGCGGCAGGCTGGAGATGCCGAGGACCAGCGCCAGGGAGAGCGAGACGAAGTCGAGCTGGTCCATCGCGTTCTTGCCGTACCAGCCACCCGGGTTGAGCAGTTCGCCGCCCAGCGGGCTGTTCTGCGACGCCTGGTCGAGGATCGCCGAGAAGCTGAAGCCGAACTTGCCGAGCAGGAACACGCTCATGAAGGTCACGCAGATCAGCAGCAGGCCCGCCTTGATGATCTGCACCCAGGTGGTGCCCTTCATGCCGCCCACCAGGACGTAGAAGACCATCACGAGGCCGACGCCGGTGATGATGAGGGCCTGCCCGCCCTTGCTGTGCACATTGAGCAGCAGGGCGATCAGACCACCCGCGCCGGCCATCTGGGCGAGCATGTAGAAGAACGTGATCACCAGGGTGGCGTTGGCCGCCGCCGCGCGCACCGGGCGCTGCTTCATGCGGAAGGCCATCACATCGCCGACCGTGAACCGCCCGGTGTTGCGCAGCCGTTCACCGACGAGCAGCAGGGCGACCAGCCAGGCCACGAGCCACCCCACGGAGTAGAGGAAGCCGTCGTAGCCGTGGACGGCGATCGCCCCCGAGATGCCGAGGAAGGAGGCCGCGGAGAGGAAGTCGCCGGAGAGGGCGATGCCGTTCTGGACGCCGCTGAAGGCGCTGCCCGCGGCGTAGTAGTCGGAGGTGGTCGAATTTCTGTTGGTGGCCTTGTAGACGACGAACAGCGTGATGACGACGAAAGCGAAGAAGACGCTCAGGTTGATTATCGGGCTGCCGGTCGTGCGGGCTGCGATCTGCACTGTCATTCCTTGCCGACTCCCGCCAGCTCGTGGATCGTGTCCACCTGGGGATCAAGTTTCTTGCGCGCGAAGCGCCGGTATGTCAGGACTATCGCCATGGTCGTCACGAACTGCAGCAGACCGAAAACGGTGCCGGTGTTGACCGCGCCGAACAGCTTGCGGCTCATGAAGTCGTGGTCGTAGGCCGAGAAGAGAACGAAGGTCATGTACCAGCACAAGAAGAACGTGCTCATCGGGAAGATGAACCAGAGCAGTCTCTTGCGCAGGAGTTTGAACTCCGGGCTCTGCTGGATCGCCTCGAAGTCGGGCTCCCCGATGTCGTCACCGCGATCGGCGAACCCCGTTCCGGTGGCCCGCTCGGATGGCAAGGAAGCGGGTGATCGCACCGATTTATTCATGGTTTTCTCCGGGGTTTTTCTGACGAAAACGTCGGTTCGGGGGCGCCCGCGCTCGGGCGTCAGGGGAGGGCAACCGGCGGGCCCTTGACGCGGCAAGTGTAGTAAGGCGCCGGACGCAGTCAACGTGGCACCCTGCTCCTCACCGGCGCAGGTGGGCACATGTCAGGGTGTGCATGCGGCTTCGGTGCCATCTCGAATATGACGGGAGAGGTCGCTGAACCAATACTTTGTCTCACCTTCCCGTGTTGTCCAATTTTGACTTGGTGTCAGGTTAACGATGGGCGCCCAGGGTTGCGCCTTGAGGACATTTCGGCACCCGGCGTTGTGTCCCAAGTGTCGCCACTGGTAGAACCTCCCCTCGGGTAGAACGTCCCATCGTGCGCGAGCATGAGTGTGGTGAGCATGCCGCCTGGGCAGCGCGTCTGCCGTTGGCATATGACGGCAGCTCCCGGCTCGCCACTCCCTCCCCCGAGGTGTTTGGATAGGTCAAGTAACGCAGTCTGCGGGGGTGTTCCCAAGAAGCCGGAGGTAGGTTGATCTGTGGGTTTCCTCGACCGCTCTCGCATCGTCGCAGGCGCGGGCTGGAATCGTTGGCTGATTCCTCCGGCGGCGCTTGCGATCCACTTCTCCATCGGCCAGGCGTACGCCTGGAGTGTCTTTAAGATTCCCCTGGAAGATTCCCTAGACATCTCGGGAACGGCTAGTGCCCTCCCGTTCCAGATCGGCATTCTGGTGCTCGGGCTCTCCGCCGCGTTCGGGGGAACGCTGGTGGAGCGAAAAGGGCCGCGCTGGGCCATGTTCGTGTCGCTCGTCGCCTTCTCGACCGGCTTCCTGGTCGCCGCGCTCGGCGTTGCCACGCGCAATTACTGGCTGGTCGTTCTCGGCTATGGCGGCATCGGCGGAGTCGGCCTCGGTATCGGGTACATCGCGCCGGTGTCCACCTTGATGAAGTGGTTCCCGGACCGGCCCGGTATGGCCACCGGTACGGCGATCATGGGTTTCGGCGGCGGCGCGCTGATCGCCTCCCCCTGGTCGACGGAGATGCTCAAGGCGTTCGGCAGTGACACCAGCGGCATCGCCAAGACGTTCCTGGTGCACGGCCTGGCCTACGCCGTGTTCATGTCGCTGGGCGTGGTGCTGGTGAGGGTGCCGCCGGAGGGCTGGCGGCCGGCCGGCTGGACGCCCCGCGTAGACGCGGGCAAGCGGCTCGTCACCACCGCGAACGTATCGGCCAGGAACGCGGTGCGGACGCCGCAGTTCTGGCTGCTCTGGGTCGTGCTGTGCATGAACGTTACTGCTGGTATCGGGATCCTGGAGAAGGCCGCCCCGATGATCCAGGACTTCTTCCACGACACGGCGAGTCCGGTGAGCGCGAGCGCCGCCACCGGGTTTGTCGCGCTGCTGTCCCTGGCCAACATGGCCGGTCGCTTCGTGTGGTCCTCGGTCTCCGACGTGGTCGGCCGGAAGAACATCTACCGGCTGTACCTGGGCGCCGGTGCCCTGCTCTACCTCACCATCATGCTCGAGAAGGACAGCAGCACCGCGCTGTTCGTCGCCTCGACGATGGTGATCCTGTCGTTCTACGGCGGTGGATTCGCCACCGTTCCGGCCTACCTCAAGGACCTGTTCGGCACCTATCAGGTGGGCGCGATCCACGGCCGGCTGCTGACCGCGTGGTCGGTCGCCGGAGTCGCCGGACCGCTCATCGTGGATTCCATCGCGGATTCCGCACATGAGGACGGGCGCTCCGGCCCCGCCCTCTACACCTTCTCGTTCTCGCTGATGATGGGTCTGCTCGTCATCGGCTTCATCGCGAACGAGCTGGTACGTCCGGTGAATCCGAAGTTCCATGAGCCGGAGCCGGCGGCCCGGGAGGAGTCGGCGCCGCCGGAGGAAACCCCCGATCCCATTCCGGCAGAGAGGCGGTAAACCGGTGACTGACGCAGACGGCCCTTCGCCGGACGCGACCAAGACGGGTTCTCCCGTGGTGATGGTCGTGGCATGGCTGTGGGTGGCGGTGCCGTTTCTGTACGGCCTCTATCAACTGGCGGAGAAAAGCAGCAAGTTGTTCGAGTAAAGGCAGGCGCGCCGGCGCATCGCCGAAGCGATGGGCCGGCGCGCTGCCGGGCGTTCGACTTTCCCCATCCGGGGAAATCCCAGGAGAAACGGCATCGTGATACATCCCTGTGGGCAAGCCGGTCCGAGCGCGGAGCGCGCCTCATGACCCCGGGCAGGCATGCGGCCGCGCGCGACCGCTCGCCGTCGTGGCGGGCCGGTGTCATGGAGTGGCGGAACTGGCGGCTGCCGGTGAAGCTGGGTGCCGTTCTGGTGGTGCCCGCTCTGCTCGCCGTGGCCTTGGGCGTCGTGCAGATCCAGCGCGACGTCGAGCGCGCCAACACGTACGCGGACGTGCAGCGGCTGGTCAAGCTGCGCGGTGGACTGAGGCCGTTGATCGGCGATCTGCAGATGGAGCGCACCCTGTCGGCCGAGCGGCTGGGCGGCGGTGGGTCCGCCGATCCGGCCATGCTCCGGCAGCAGACCCAGCGCGTCGACCGCGCTCGGGCCGCCGTAACCCGCACCACGAAGCGGACCCACGGTCTGAAGGGGGTTTCGGCCAACCGCTACCGTGACGCGTCCAAACTCCTGGACGGGCTGCCCGACCTGCGCGAGCGGGTGACATCCAAGGACCTGGGCTCATGGACCGCGGTGACCGAGTACAGCAAGGTCATCAACAGTCTGCTCGACCTGGACCAGGCGCTGGGCAGCGGATTCGGTGACGCCCAGCTGTCCGGACCGGCCAGCGCGCTGTACGACCTGGAGATGGTCCAGGAGCAGGTCCACCTCCAGCATGTGATCGTCATGGTGGCGCCCGAGCCCGGCACGCTGGAGGACCCCAAGCTCATCAGGGCACTCCAGGAGTCCGACATCCGCATGCGGGACAAGCTGAGCGACTTCCGCGCCGTGGCCACCGCGGGGGACCAGCGCGCCTACGACCGCACGGTCACCGGCCCGGAGGTCGAACGGCGCACCAAGCTGCTGGACGGCGTGCTGTCCCGGGCGGGCTCGCTGAACGCCGGGCGGAACGCCGCGGGCGCCCCGCCGTTCTCCAACCGCACCTGGCACCGCAGTTCGGAGGCGCACGGAAGCCTCATCGACACGGTGGAGAAGCGGCTCGCCGACCGGCTCCGCGTGACCTCCGCCAAGCTCCAGGACGAGACCAGCGACCGGGCCGGTGCGGAGTCCGTGCTGCTCTTCGCCGTGCTCCTGCTCGCCTTCGCCATCGGCATCGCCATCGCCCGCCATCTGCTGCGGTCGCTGACCGTACTGCGCTCCACCGCGCTCGACGTGGCCGAGCACCGGCTCCCCGAAGCGGTGTCCAGCATCCGCGAGGGCGAGGCGTCCAGCACCGCGATCAGCGCCGTGCCGGTCCACACCACCGAGGAGTTCGGGCAGCTCGCGAGGGCGTTCGACGCGGTGCACGGTCAGGCCGTGCGCCTGGCGGCCGAACAGGCCGCGCTCCGCGGCGATCTGCGCGACACCCTGGTCAACCTCTCCCGGCGCAGCCAGAGCCTGGTGGACCGGCTGCTGCGCCTGATGGAGCAGCTCGAATCGCACGAAGAGGACCCGGACCAGTTGGCCAGCCTCTTCAAGCTGGACCACCTGGCGACCCGAATGCGCCGCAACAACGAGAACCTGATGGTCCTGTGCGGCAGCACCCCGGTCCGTCCCTCCGAGCAGCGGGTGCAGCTGGACAGTGTGCTGCGCGCCGCGGTCTCCGAGATCGAGCACTACCAGCGGGTGGTGGTGGAGCCCGTTCCCACCGCCGAGGTGATCGGGTACGCTGCCGGTGACCTGGCACGAATGATCGCTGAGCTGCTGGACAACGCCACCGCGTTCTCCCCGCCGGAGGCCCAGGTGACCGTCAGCAATACACTACGGCTGGACGGTTCCGCACTGATCGAGGTCCGCGACGAGGGATTTGGGATGAGCGGTGCCGAATTGGCCAAGGCTCATCGGCGCGTAGCGGGGGACGCATCCGTGGAGGTACCTACGTCCCGGCAGATGGGTCTGACCGTCGTCGGTCGGCTGGCCCGTCGCCACGGCGTGAAGGTGGAGCTGATCTCGGAGCGGGACACCGGTGGCGGACTGCGCGCGGGTGTGCTGGTACCGGCCAGGCTGATGCTCGGGGACAAGCCCGCCATCGCGGGCCGGGAGAGCTCGCTGCCCACCCGGAAGACCTCCGCCAAGACGTCCGAGTCGGCGCGACCGCACCGTGAGCTCGGCGGCGCCCCGGCGGCACCTCTGCCGCGCCGCGTGCCCGACGGCGCCCGCTCGCTACGCGCCGGTGATGCCCCGGCCGCGTCCGAGCACGCGGGCCGCTCCCTGCCGGCCCGCCCCAGCTCCTCGCGGGCGTTCACGGATCCCCAGCAGCCCGGCGGACTGCCGCGCCGGAACCCCGCCAAGCCCGGTCACCCCGTCAAGCCGGGCCATCCCGCCCCGGTCGGCGAGGGCACTCCGGTCGGCGAGGGCACCCCGGTCGGCGACGGCGCACCGGAGAAGACCGGCCCCCTGTCCGGTGACGGCGGCACGCCCGCGGACCGCCGTACCGCACGGCCGCCGGGGCGGCCCGCGGTGCCCCCGCAGCGTTCGCGCCCGACCGCCCCGGACGACGCCCCCGACACCCCCTCGCCATGGTTCGCGTCGCCCGAGACGGCACCGGCGGGCTCCCACGGCGAGGAGCCGCCCGACGGCCGGAAGCCGGCGGACCTTTCAGCGTCCGCCGCCTCCCGGCGGCCCGACCCCGCTCCGCCCGGATCCCCCGACGAGAGCCGGCCGGACCCCGCGGACGAGCCCGGCCAGATCGTCCACGAGCGGCCCGGTGCCGCGGAGGCGGGCGGCGTCACCCAGGCCGGGCTGCCCCGGCGGGTGCCGCGCCAGGGCCAGGCGGCGGACCGGGACAAGCCGCGCGCCACCGGAGAGCGGCCCGCGCCGCGCCGCGCCGGGGACGAGGCCGCCGCGCGGCGGAACGCCGGCCGCACCCATTCGTTCCTCAGCAATTACCAGTCGGGCATCCGGCGGGCTCAGCCCGACGGACGCGACGAGACATAAGGTCTCAGCGAAGATGGACAGGAAGAACCAATGACCTCACCCCAGCTGCGGGAGGTGAGCCAGTTCGGATGGCTGGTCACCAACTTCACCGAGCGTGTGCCCAATGTGGCGTGCGCCGTGGTGGTCTCGGCCGACGGGCTGTTGCTCACCGCGTCGGAAGGGTTGGCGGCCGATCGGGCCGAGCAGGTCGCCACCATTGCCGCCGGGGCCATCAGTCTGATCCAGGGCGCTGCCCAGTGCCTGGATACTGGTGATGTGCGGTCCTCCGTGATCCAGATGGAGCTCGGGAACATGCTCCTGATGTCGATCAAGGACGGCTCGTGCCTCGTGGTGCTGGCGGCGCCGGACTGCGAGATCGGTCAGGTGGCGTACGAGATGACGGTACTGGTCGATCAGGTCGGCGAATTGCTGACCCCGGAACTCCGCGCCGAGCTGCAGGAATTGAACCTGCGGGCGGTCAAGCGGACAGCAGCCCAATAGGCCGGACGGGGAGATGATGAGCACCGGTGAAGGCCCTTCCGGGCAGGGACCTGGGAGAGAACAGGGGGCGGAGGACGAACAGACCTTCGCCGACGTGCTCAACGCCTTCAGCTTCGGCAAAGGGCGACGCGGGCGGAAGCCATCCCGGTCCGACGGGGCGCCGGAGGGCGCCCGGTCCCGCCGCCGGGGCGGGGACGCCCGGCCCGAGGAGCCCGGGGAACCCTTCCCGCGGGGGTCGTCGGAGCCGGAGCGGCCGGGTGTCTGGGATGCGGAGCACGACGGGAGCCAGGGCCCGGCCTCGCTGGTGCGCGCCTACTCGTGGACGGGCGGCCGGACCAGGTCCGACCATCACTTCGAGGTCGAGACCCTGGTGACCACCACCGAGCTGGGCCAACGCTCGATGGACACCCTGCAGGCGGATCACCGCCCGGTGATCATGCTGTGCCAGGAGCCGCGGTCGGTGGCCGAGGTGGCGGCCATGCTCTCGGTGCCGCTGGGGGTGGCCAAGGTGCTGCTCGGCGACATGGCCGAGCACGGCCTGATCACTGTCCACCGGACGGCTTCCACGGAGGGCGACGT
The DNA here is from genome assembly GCF_018035285.1 of Streptomyces sp. MK37H. Lineage (NCBI taxonomy): Bacteria > Bacillati > Actinomycetota > Actinomycetes > Kitasatosporales > Streptomycetaceae > Streptomyces > Streptomyces sp. MK37H. Next base: position 10,121 of record NZ_JAAAYH010000286.1, read on the forward strand.
ACCGGACGTCGCCCTGATGGAGCGCGTGCTGGTGGGGCTTCGGCGGATCTAGGGCCCTTCTGCCGGACCTCCGCGGCGTCGCGACGCCCGGCACGCCCTCTCGCCGCACCGCGCGAAAACCCAAGTAGCTCCGCTACGAGGGCTTCCGCGCGGCACGCCGAGAGCACGCACCGGACGCCGCTCCTTCTTCCACGGAGATCCGTCAGAAGGACCCTAGCGCCTCCGCCGCGCGGGAACCGACAGGTTCCCGCGCGGCGATATGTCCGCTTCTGCGTGCGATGCCCACCGAAGACCGCCCACTCGCTGATTGCTTGTGCGCGTTCGATGCCAACACTGAGCAGTTTCACGCTCTTGACGTGATTCGGTCTGATCGGTTTACTCCCTGGCACGCCGATGTCGAATCCTCGGCGGCAGAGGTACGCCCAGCCGGTATGCGGCTCCGCCGTGAGTCCGGCCCGAGTCGCCAGGTCGCTCTCCGTGACCGAGGCGGGGCCGTGCCCTCGGATCATGGAGCTCTCAGCGATGAGCCTGAACCGTTCGCGTATCCCTCCCCCTGTGCGCGGCGGTCCGTCCCGGCGTGGGGTGCTGCGTGGCGGCGGGGCGATGGCGCTCGGTGGCGCCATGGGTGCCGCCGTGGCGGGATGCGGGACGGGCCTGGGGGTGGATTCCCACGGAACCGTGCACATCGAGGTGTGGCACGGGCAGACCAGCACCGCCCTGCGAGCGGTCAAGCGGCTCGTGGCCGACTTCCACCGCGGCCACCCGAAGATACGGATCGACCTGAGCGGCGGCGTGCTGGCGGACGACATGCTGCAGAAGGTGATGGCCGGTCTCGTCGCCGGATCCCCGCCCGATGTCGCCTACATCTTCGGCTCCGACCTGGCCAGCGTCGCCAGAAGCCCCCAACTGGCGGATCTGACGACGGTCGTGGAATCCGGGCAGGTGCCGTGGAAGCAGTACTGGCCCGCCGCCCGGGAGGGCGTCACGGTCGACGGTGTGGTCCGTGCGGTGCCCGCGGTGCTGGACTCGCTCGCCGTGGTGTGCAACAAGACCCTCTTCCACCGGGCGGGGCTGGAGCTGCCCGGCCCCGGCTGGACGTGGCGGGACTTCATCGAGACGGCCAGGAAGCTGACCGACCGCGGCAGGGGCACGTTCGGCACCGGCTGGCCCGCCGCGGGTGACGAGGACACGGTGTGGCGGATGTGGCCCATGATCTGGGATCTGGGCGGCGAGGTCATCGCCGAGGGCAAGCGGGAGATCGGGTTCGCGGGTGAACCCGGGGTCCGGTCCCTCGAGGTGCTCGCGGCACTCGCCAAGGACAGAAGTGTCTACGTCGATCCCAAACCCGGTGGCGAGCAGATGTACCAGGCGTTCGCCGCCGGCCGGCTGGGCATGGTCGCCACCGGCCCCTGGCAACTGCCCGACATCCGCCAGGCGAAGATCGACTATCAGGTCGTCCCGCTGCCCGGCTTCAGCGGCCGGTCGGTGACCATCTCCGGCCCCGACACCTGGAGCGTGTTCGACAACGGCTCCGCGCGGCTGAAGGCCGCCCGCACGTTCGTCGGCTGGCTGATGGAGCCCGAGCCTGCGTATCGGTGGGACACCCAGGTGGGCAGCCTGCCGCAGAGCCGGCCGGCCGAGCGCCGCCCGCAGTGGCGGGCGTACGCGGCCGAGGTGCCCGGTCTGCCGGTGTTCACCAAGGTGCTGGAGATCGCCCGGGTACGCCCCGTCGACCGGGCCTACCCCAAGATCTCCATGCCGTTCGGCGAGGCCATCACCGCCGTCCTGCTCGGCAAGAGCACACCGGCGAAGGCCCTGCGGCGGTGCGCCGA
>NZ_JAAAYH010000287.1:0-11918 GCF_018035285.1 Streptomyces sp. MK37H
CTGGAACGCCTCGGGGGCGACGGCCAGGCAGCGCTGCCAGGCGTCGCCCCAGGCGGTTCCGGGCTTGAGGGTGAGGGTGGGTGCCATCGGTGATCTCCGCTCTCGTTGCACAGGCGGGGCGGGATGTGGCGGGCCGTACGGCAGGGAGGCCGTACGGCAGGGGTGTGCGTACGGGGAGGAAGGTAGTGGCACGGAGCGTGACCGTGACCCGATCGCGGACCGGGTATGGCTCACATCACGCGAGGTTGCCGGGTGTTTCGGCCAGAAGGGCCAATACCAGCCCGGCGGTCTCCGTGGGGGTCGCTCCGACGCTCACGCCCGCCGCCTCCAGTGCGGCCTTCTTGGCCGCGGCGGTGCCCGAGGAGCCGGAGACGATGGCGCCCGCGTGGCCCATCGTCCTGCCCTCGGGGGCGGTGAAGCCCGCGATGTAGCCGACGACCGGCTTGGTGACACGGTCGGCGATGTACCGCGCGGCCCGCTCCTCCGCGTCGCCGCCGATCTCCCCGATCATCACGATGAGGTCGGTGTCGGGGTCGGCCTCGAAGGCGGCGAGCGCGTCGATGTGGGTGGTGCCGATGACCGGGTCGCCGCCGATGCCCACGCAGGTGGAGAAGCCGATGTCGCGCAGCTCGTACATGAGTTGGTAGGTGAGGGTGCCGGACTTGGACACCAGCCCGATCCGGCCCGGCTTGGTGATGTCGGCGGGGATGATCCCGGCGTTGGACTGGCCCGGGGAGATCAGCCCGGGGCAGTTCGGGCCGATGACCCTGGTGGCGCGGGCCCGGGCGTACGCCTGGAAGGCGACTGCGTCATGGACCGGGACGCCCTCGGTGATGACGACGGCGAGCGGCATCCGGGCGTCGGCGGCCTCGGTGACGGCGGCCTTGGCGTGGGGCGGCGGGACGAAGAGGACGCTCACATCGGCGCCGGTGGTGTCCATGGCCTCGCCTACGGAGCCGAAGACGGGCACCGTACGGCCGTCGATGTCGACCCGGGTCCCGGCCTTGCGCGGATTGACACCGCCGACGACATCGGTGCCCGCGGCGAGCATCCGCCGGGTGTGCTTCATGCCTTCCGCGCCGGTCATGCCCTGGACGATGACCTTGCTGTCCTTGGTGAGGAAGATGGCCATGCGAGGAGCCCCCTTATGCGGCGGACGTGCCGGACGCGGCGGACGCGGCGGATGCGGCGAGTTCGGCGGCGCGCGCGGCGGCGCCGTCCATGGTGTCGGCCTGGTGGACGAGTGGATGAGCCAATTGGCCAAGGATGGCCCGGCCACGTGCGGCGTTGTTGCCGTCGAGCCGGACCACCAGCGGTTTGGTGAGGGGCACGGTGTCCAGGGCGCGCACGATGCCGTCGGCCACCGCGTCACAGGCGGTGATGCCGCCGAAGACATTGACCAGGACGGAGCGCACATCCGGGTCGTCGAGGACGAGGGAGAGACCGTCGGCCATCACCTGGGCGGAGGCGCCACCGCCGATGTCGAGGAAGTCGGCGGGGCGGGCGCCGCAGCCGGCGACGACGTCCAGGGTGGACATCACCAGGCCCGCGCCGTTGCCGATCACGCCCACCCGGCCGTCCAGCTTCACATAGCCGAGCCCGGCGGCCGCGGCCCGGGCCTCCAGCGGGTCCCGGGCGCGGTCGTCGGCGTCGTCCCATGACGGCTGCCGGAAGCGGGCGTTGTCGTCCAGGGTGACCTTTCCGTCCAGGGCCACGATCGCGCCGTCGCGGGTCACCACCAGCGGGTTGACCTCGACGAGGAGGGCGTCGTACGCGGTCAGGACGGTCCACAGCCGGCGGATGGTCTCGGTCGTCTCGCGCGGCAGTCCCCCGGCGACGGCGATCTCGGCGGCCTTCGCCTCGGTCACCCCCTCGGCCGGGTCGACGGCGATCCGGGCCACCGCCTCGGGGCGGCGCGCCGCGACCTCCTCGATCTCCATACCGCCCTCGGCGGAGGCGATGGCGAGGAAGCGGCCCGCGGCCCGGTCCAGGGTGAAGCCGAGGTACATCTCCCGCGCCACCTCGACGGGTTCGGCGACCATCACCCGGTGGACGGTGTGGCCCTTGATGTCCATGCCGAGGATCCGGCGTGCGGTCAGCTCGGCCGCGGCCGGGTCGTCGGCGAGCTTCACCCCGCCCGCCTTGCCCCGGCCTCCGGTCTTCACCTGGGCCTTGATGACGACGCGTCCGCCGAGCCGTTCGGCGGCCGCGCGGGCGGCTTCGGCCGTGTCCACGACCTCCGCGCTCGGCACCAAGACACCGTTGTCATGAAGGAGTTCCCGTGCCTGATGTTCGTACAGGTCCATTGCCAGCTCCCTGTGCTCCCTGATGGTCCGTCAACAACGCTTGATCCAGCGCTGGATGGAACGAGTGGCGCACGCCCCCTGGACATCGCTCGGCCGATGGTGGGATAACAAAGTTCATACAGGATAACGTCGACTGTATGCAATCCAGCGATGTGTAATCCAGCGATCCATCTGCGAGGCAGCACCGAACCCCTACGAAGGGACGCGATTCGCCATGCCCGACGACAGTCAGAACCTCATCTCCGGCGGGCACTTGGTCGCCAAAGCACTCAAGGCAGAAGGCGTCGAGGTCATCTACACCCTCTGCGGCGGCCACATCATCGACATCTACGACGGCTGCGTCGACGAGGGCATCGATGTCATCGATGTGCGCCACGAACAGGTCGCCGCCCACGCCGCCGACGGCTACGCCCGGATCACCGGCAAGCCCGGCTGCGCCGTCGTCACCGCCGGCCCCGGGACCACCGACGCGGTCACCGGTGTCGCCAACGCCTTCCGCGCCGAGTCACCCATGCTGCTCATCGGCGGCCAGGGCGCCCACAACCAGCACAAGATGGGCTCCCTGCAGGACCTTCCGCATGTGGACATGATGGCGCCGATCACCAAGTTCGCCGCCACCGTCCCGGACACCGCCCGCGCCGCCGATATGGTCTCCATGGCCTTCCGCGAGTGCTTCCACGGCGCCCCCGGGCCCTCCTTCCTGGAGATCCCGCGCGATGTGCTGGACGCCAAGGTGCCGGTGGACAAGGCCCGCGTCCCCCAGGCCGGGCACTACCGCGCCTCCACGCGCAACGCCGGCGACCCGGAGTCCGTCCAGAAGCTGGCCGATCTGCTGGTCCAGGCCGAGAAGCCGGCGATCCTGCTGGGCAGCCAGGTGTGGACCACCCGCGCCACCAGCGCGGCCACCGAGCTGGTGCGCACCCTCAATGTGCCCGCGTACATGAACGGCGCGGGGCGCGGCACACTCCCGCCCGGCGATCCGCACCACTTCCAGCTCTCCCGCCGCTACGCCTTTTCCAACGCCGACCTCATCGTCATCGTCGGTACGCCCTTCGACTTCCGGATGGGCTACGGCAAGCGGCTCTCCCCCGACGCCACCGTGGTCCAGATCGACCTCGACTACCGCACGGTCGGCAAGAACCGGGACATCGACCTCGGCATCGTGGGCGACGCGGGGCTGATCCTCTCCGCCGTCACCCAGGCCGCTTCCGGCCAAGGGGGGTTTGGGGGGATTCCCCCCATAAGGCACAGTAATGGGGGTGCGGGCCAGCGCAAGGAGTGGCTGGACGAGCTGCGCGCCGCCGAGCAGGCGGCGATCGAGAAGCGGCTGCCCAATCTCCGGTCCGACGCCTCCCCCATCCACCCCTACCGCCTGGTCAGCGAGATCAACGACTTCCTCACCGAGGACTCGATCTACATCGGCGACGGCGGCGACATCGTCACCTTCTCCGGCCAGGTGGTCCAGCCCAAGTCGCCCGGCCACTGGATGGACCCGGGCCCGCTGGGGACGCTCGGTGTCGGGGTGCCGTTCGTGATGGCCGCCAAGCAGGCCCGCCCCGACAAGGAGGTGGTGGCGCTCTTCGGCGACGGCGCGTTCTCCCTGACCGGCTGGGACTTCGAGACGCTGGTCCGCTTCGACCTGCCGTTCGTCGGCATCGTCGGCAACAACTCCTCGATGAACCAGATCCGTTACGGCCAGAAGGCCAAGTACGGCGAGGAGCGCGAGCGGGTCGGCAACACCCTCGGCGACGTGCCCTACGACCAGTTCGCGCGGATGCTCGGCGGCCATGGCGAGGAGGTCCGCGACCCGGCGGACATCGGCCCGGCGCTGCGCCGCGCCCGGGAGTCCGGCAAGCCGTCGCTGATCAACGTCTGGGTGGACCCGGACGCGTACGCCCCCGGAACCATGAACCAGACCATGTACAAGTAGGGAGGCGCCACCATGTCCCAGGCTCCCCAGGCCAATCAGGCTCTGTCGGGCATCCGCGTCCTCGACATGACGCATGTGCAGTCCGGTCCCTCCGCCACCCAGCTGCTCGCCTGGCTCGGCGCGGATGTGATCAAGCTGGAGAACGTCACCGGCGACATCACCCGCAAGCAGTTGCGCGACCTCCCGGACGTGGACTCGCTCTACTTCACGATGCTCAACTGCAACAAGCGGAGCATCACGCTGAACACCAAGAGCGAGCGCGGCAAGGAGCTCCTGACCGAGCTGATCCGCCGCAGCGACGTCCTGGTGGAGAACTTCGGTCCGGGCGCGGTGGACCGCATGGGGTTCTCCTGGGAGCGCATCCAGGAGATCAACCCCCGGCTGGTCTACGCCTCGATCAAGGGGTTCGGCGACGGCCCGTACACCAAGTTCAAGGCGTACGAGGTGGTCGCGCAGGCCATGGGCGGGTCGATGTCCACGACCGGCTTCGAGGACGGCCCGCCGCTGGCCACCGGCGCCCAGATCGGCGACTCCGGCACCGGGGTGCACTGTGTGGCGGGCATCCTCGCCGCGCTCTACCAGCGCACCCACACCGGGCGCGGCCAGCGGGTCAATGTGGCGATGCAGCACGCGGTGCTCAACCTGTGCCGGGTGAAGCTGCGCGACCAGCAGCGGCTGACGCACGGGCCGCTCGCCGAGTACCCGAACGAGGACTTCGGCGACGAGGTGCCGCGCAGTGGCAACGCCAGCGGCGGCGGCCAGCCCGGCTGGGCGGTCAAGTGCGCGCCCGGCGGGCCCAACGACTACGTCTACGTGATCGTGCAGCCGGTCGGCTGGGAGCCGATCACCCGGCTGATCGGCCGGCCCGAGCTGGCCGATGACCCGGAGTGGGCCTCGCCCGAGGCGCGGCTGCCGAAGCTGGCCAAGATGTTCCAGCTGATCGAGGAGTGGTCCAGCACCCTGCCGAAGTGGGAGGTGCTGGAGCGGCTCACGGCGCACAACATCCCGTGCGGGCCGATCCTGTCCACCAAGGAGATCGTCGAGGACGCCTCGCTCGCGGCCAACGAGATGATCGTCGAGGTCGACCACCCCGAGCGCGGCTCTTTCACCACGGTCGGCTCCCCGCTGAAGCTCTCCGACTCCCCGGTCCGGGTCGAGCGCTCCCCGCTGCTGGGTGAGCACAACGAAGAGGTGTACGTCGGGGAGCTGGGGCTCGGCGACGAAGAAGTGCGGCTGCTCAAGACGAACGGAGTGATCTGACGGTGACGTATGACAACGATGCCGTGCGCGCGGTGCTGGACGCCGCCCGCGCCGAGGGGCGCACGGCGCTGACCGCCCCCGAGGGGAAACGGATCACCGACGCGTACTCCATCCCGACCCCGGCCGAGGGGCTGGCGGAGTCCGCCGACGAGGCGGTGGCGCTCGCCGACCGGATCGGCTTCCCCGTCGTCCTCAAGATCGTGTCCCCGGACATCCTGCACAAGACCGACGCGGGCGGGGTCCGGATGGGGCTGACGTCCTGCGCCGACGTGCGGAGCGCGTTCACCACGATCGTCGACAACGCCCGTGCCTACGATGCGAAGGCCCGGATCCTGGGCGTCCAGGTGCAGCAGATGATCCCGGACGGCGGGCAGGAGGTCATCGTCGGCGCCGTCACCGATCCCACCTTCGGGAAGGTGGTGGCGTTCGGGCTCGGCGGGGTGCTGGTGGAGGTGCTGAAGGACATCACCTTCCGGCTGGCCCCGGCCACGAGGGACGAGGCGCTGTCGATGCTGGACGGGATCCGCGCCGCCGAAGTGCTGCGCGGGGTGCGCGGCGGCGAGGCGGTGGACCGCGCGGCGCTCGCCGATCTGATCGTGCGGGTCTCCCGGCTGGTGGCGGACTTCCCCGAGATCACCGAGGTCGATCTCAACCCGGTGTTCGCCACCGCGAGCGGGGTGCTCGCCGCCGATGTGCGGCTGCTGATCGGGGACCCCGCTCCGCGGACGCGCCGCCGCTACTCGCGCGAGGAGATCCTGGGCTCGATGCGCCGGCTGATGCAGCCGCGCTCGGTGGCGGTGGTGGGCGCCTCCAACGAGCAGGGGAAGATCGGCAATTCGGTGATGCGCAACCTCATCGACGGCGGCTTCCCCGGCGAGATCCACCCGGTGAACCCCAAGGCCGACGACATCCTGGGCCGCAAGGCGTACAAGACCGTCACGGACGTCCCCGGCGAGGTGGATGTGGCGGTCTTCGCGATCCCCGCGAAGTTCGTGCCCGCCGCGCTGGAGGAGGTCGGCCGCAAGGGCATCCCGAACGCGGTGCTGATCCCGTCCGGCTTCGCCGAGACCGGTGAACACGAGCTGCAGGCGCGGATCGTGGCCATCGCCGAGGAGCACGGGGTGCGGCTGCTGGGGCCCAACATCTACGGCTACTACTCCACCTGGCAGGACCTGTGCGCCACCTTCTGCACCCCGTACGACGTCAAGGGGCCGGTGGCGCTCACCTCGCAGTCCGGTGGCATCGGGATGGCCATCCTCGGCTTCGCCCGGACGACCAAGACCGGTGTCTCGGCCATCGTCGGCCTCGGTAACAAGTCGGACCTGGACGAGGACGATCTGCTCACCTGGTTCGGTGAGGACGACCGCACCCAGTGCATCGCGATGCACCTGGAGGACCTCAAGGACGGCCGGGCCTTCGTGGAGGCGGCACGGGCCACGGTGCCCCGGAAGCCGGTGGTGGTCCTCAAGGCGGGCCGTACGGCCGCGGGCGCCAAGGCCGCCGGGTCCCACACCGGCGCGCTGGCCGGGGACGACGCGGTCTACGACGACATCCTGCGGCAGGCCGGGGTGATCCGGGCGCCGGGCCTCAACGAGATGCTGGAGTACGCGCGGGCGCTGCCCGTGCTGCCCGCACCCCAGGGTGACAACGTCGTCATCATCACCGGCGCCGGGGGCTCGGGGGTGCTGCTGTCGGACGCGATCGTCGACAACGGGCTGTCCCTGATGGAGATCCCGGAGGACCTGGACGCCGCCTTCCGCCGCTTCATCCCGCCGTTCGGCGCGGCCGGGAACCCGGTGGACATCACCGGCGGCGAACCGCCGTCCACCTACGAGGCGACCATCCGGCTGGGCCTGGAGGATCCGCGGATCCACGCCCTGGTCCTGGGCTACTGGCACACCATCGTCACCCCGCCGATGGTGTTCGCCGAGCTGACCGCGCGGGTCGTCGAGGAGTTCCGCGCCCGGGGCATCGCCAAACCGGTGGTGGCCTCGCTCGCGGGCGACACCGAGGTCGAGGAGGCGTGCGCGTACCTCTTCGAGCGCGGGGTCGTGGCCTATCCGTACACCACTGAGAAGCCGGTGGCCGTCCTGGGTGCCAAGTACCGCTGGGCCAGGTCGGCGGGGTTGCTCACCTAAGCGCTCCGCTGGAAGTGCCCCGACCTGCCGTCGATCGTCTGCGGCACCGTCGTGGCTGGTCGCGCCCGCGTGGCGGAGCCGCACATCGACACGGCCCCGCGCCCCTTCGGGGCGCCACCGGACCGCAGCCGACTTCCACCGATCCGCAGAGCAACCCGCGTTTCCCGGAGCACGAAGAGTTTGGACAGGGGGCGCTGGCCGGGTTCCTTCGAAGCCAAGGGGACGACATGAGCACAGCAGAACAGCCGGAAGGGGTCCTCCCCTTCCGTGAAGTGCGGGACAGCAAGGGGCGTACGTATCGCATCGGCGAGACCGACCGCGACATCCTGGGCCACAGCCGGAAGCTGATGGTCTATCTGCCGTGGATCGCCATGATGGCCATCAGCGTGTCCGAGTACGCGTACGGCTCGGCGGAGGACACGCTCTCGGAGGCGCACGGCTGGACCCAGAGCAACACCTTCTGGATCCTGAGCGTCTGGGTGTTCTTCCAGGCGGGCATCGCCTTCCCGGCCGGATGGCTGCGGGAGAAGGGAATCCTGACCGCCCGCAAGGCGATGTTCCTGGGGTCGGGGCTGTGTCTCATCGGCTTCCTGGCCCTCTCCCACCTCGACAACGTTTTCGCGGCGATCGTCGGCTTCGGCGTCGTCGGCGGTCTCGGCTCCGGGTTCGTCTACGCCACCTGCATCAACATGGTGGGCAAGTGGTTCCCGGAGCGGCGCGGGGCGAAGACGGGGTTCGTCAACGGAGGGTTCGCCTACGGCGCACTGCCGTTCATCTTCATCTTCAACTACTGGTTCGACACCGGGAACTTCGATGAGGTCCTGGACCTCATCGGGGTCTATGTGCTGATCGTCGTGGCGGTCTGCGCGTGGTTCTTCAAGGACCCGCCGAAGAACTGGTGGCCCGCCGACATCGACCCGCTGAGCTTCAGCGGTAACGCCAAGAGCGCGGCGAGCCTGGCGAAGAACCCGCCGGCGGTACGGCAGTACACGCCCAAGGAGGCCATCAGGACGGGCATGCTGCCGCTGATGTGGCTGTCCCTGGTGCTCACCGCGGGAGTGTCCATCTTCGGCATCTCCTTCCAGGTCGACTACGCCAAGGACGTGGGCTTCGGCCCGCTGGTGGCGGCCTCGTCCATGGGCATCATGTCCGTCATCAACGGTGTCGGACGCGGTGTGGTCGGCTGGCTCTCGGACCTGTGGGGGCGGAAGACGACGCTGGTCTTCGTCATCGTGGTGCTGGGCCTCGCCCAGTTCGGGGTGATCTGGGCCGGCAATATCCACAACGAGGTGCTGTTCCTCTTCTTCGCCTTCCTCTCCGGGTTCGGCGGCGGCGCCTTCTACCCGATGTTCGCGGCGCTGACCCCGGACTACTTCGGGGAGAACTACAACGCCACCAACTACGGCCTGGTGTACAGCGGAAAGCTGATCAGCGGGCTGTTCGGCGGCGGCCTGGGCTCGATGGTGGTCGACTCCTGGGGCTACGACGGCGCGTACGCGCTCGCCGGAGGCATCTCCATGGTGGCGGCCGCGGTGGCCCTGCTGCTGCGGCAGCCCGGCCGGCCGCGGGTCCGGGGCATCGCCCCGAACCCGCAGCCGATCAGCCGCGAGGCGGTCTAGCTCAGCCGCGAGGCGGTCTGGCTCAGCCGCGAGGGACCCTCGCTCAGCCCCGTCCGCCGCAGCGCAACGACCGCAGATAGCGGGCGGAGCGGCGGGCGGTGGTGAGCGAATCGGCGGGCTGGTCGTGCTCCACCATCCAGTGGTGGTCACGGCGCCCGCCATGGGTCCTGCCGACCGCGCTCAGGAAGCGGCGGTAGTCGATGTCACCGTCCCCGACGTCCACCATCCGGTAGCCGTCGGGGACGGTTTCGTCGTGCTCCCCGTCCTTGACGTGGAAGAGCGGATAGCGGTGCGGGGCCCGCAGGACGTAATTCAGCGGCTCGAAGGGCGCCGGGGAGCCGTCGGCCTTCTTGCCGAAGCGGTACTGGGCCACATACGCCCAGTAGATGTCCATCTCCAGATGGACCAGTTCGGGGTCGGTCTCGGCGAGCAGCACATCGTAGAGGCGGACGTCCGGCCGGTCGGTGGCGAAGGAGAACTCCTCGGCGTGGTTGTGCTGGTAGAACTTCATCCCGCGCGCCTTCGCCGCCGCGCCGTAGGTGTTGAACTCCTCCGCGCAGCGCTTCCAGCCGTCCACCGTGGAGCCGTAGCGCCAGGGCCCGGAGGCGGTGCCCACATGCGGCAGGCCGAGCGCCTCGGCGTCGTCGAGCACCTGGGTGAGGTTGGTGGCGAAGGTGTACGCCTTCGGGTCGTCGGAGTAGTAGCCGACGTGGCTGCCGATACCGCGCAGCCCGTTGTCCCGCATCAGCCGCCCCAGCTGCTTGAGGGTGATGTCGCCCGTGCCCTGGGTGTAGCCGGCGAACTCCACCTGGTCGTAGCCGTACCGGGCCAGTTCCTCGAAGACGCCGGCGAAGCCGATGGACTGCACCTGGTCGCGGAGGGTGTAGAGCTGGATGCCGAGGTGGCCGCGGGGCACCAGCGGGCCGCCCCGGCCGTTCTGGGCCGACGCGGCGGTGGTGCTGCCCGTCTGGGCGGCCGTGGCGGTGCCGGTGCCGAGCAGGCCGGCGGCCGTGGCGCCCGCGGCGACGCCGAGGAATCTGCGACGGCGGAGGGTCTCGGCGAGTTCGGGGTTGTCCTGGGCCCTCTTCACGGGGTGTCTCCTTCGGTTGCGTTCGTCAGGCCGGCGAGGCGGAGGAGCAGGTTCTTGACGTCGGTGGCGGCCACTTGGCCGCGCACCGCGCCGGGCCGGGAGCAGAGGAGGACGGGTCCGTCCTCCTCGCGGTCCGGGAGGCGGCCGTGGCTGCCGCGCACCGGGGACGGGTCGAGCGGGACGACGGCCATGCGGTAGCGCATCCCGGTCTTCTTGCGGGCCAGCGCGGTGGCGGCCCGCACCCGCACATAGGGGTCCTTGGGGTCCATGAACAGCTCGGCCGGGTCGTAGCCGGGCTTGCGGTGGATCTCCACCAGCTGGGCGAAGTCGGGGGCGCGGGCGTCGTCGAGCCAGTAGTAGTACGTGAACCAGGCGTCCGGCGCGGCCACCGCGACCAGCTCCCCGGAGCGGGGGTGGTCCAGGCCGTGGGCCTTCTTGCCCTCGTCGTCGAGGAGTTCGGCGATGCCGGGCAGTCCGGCCAGGGCGGCGCGGGTGGCGTCCAGGTCCTCCGCGCGGCGCACATACACATGGGCGAGCTGGTGGTCGGCGACCGCGAAGGCGCGGGAGGCGCCGGGGTCCAGATACTCCATGCCGTCCTGGGTGTGCACCTCCAGCAGCCCGGCGCGGCGCAGCGCCCGGTTGATGTCCACCGGCCGGGAGACCCGGGTGATGCCGTACTCGGACAGCGCCACGACGGTGCGGCCACGGGCGGCGGCGTCGTCGAGCAGCGGACCGAGGGCGGTGTCGAGTTCGGCGGCGGCGGAGTGGGCGCGGGGGTCGTCGGGGCCGTACCGCTGGAGGTCGTAGTCCAGATGCGGAAGGTAGGTCAGCACCAGATCGGTGGGGCTGGTGCGCAGGATGTGGCGGGTGGCGTCGATGATCCACTGCGAGGAGACCAGGTCCGCGCCCGGCCCCCAGAAGTGGAAGAGGGGGAAGGTGCCGAGTTTGGCGGTGAGTTCGTCGTGCAGCGCGGGGGGCCGGGTGTAGCAGTCCGGCTCCTTGCGGCCGTCGGCGTAGTAGACGGGGCGCGGGGTGACGGTGATGTCGGTGTCCGAGCCCATCGCGTACCACCAGCAGATGTTGGCCACGGTGTAGCCCGGGTGGGCGCGGCGGGCGGCGTCCCACAGCTTGTCGCCGCCTACTAGGCCGTTGTGCTGCCGCCACAGCAGCACCTCGCCCATCTCGCGGAAGTACCAGCCGTTGCCGACGATGCCGTGCTCGGCGGGGGTGGTGCCGGTGAGGAACGTCGACTGGGCGGCGCAGGTGACGGCGGGCAGCACGGTGCCCAGCGAGGCGCGCGAGCCGGAACGGCCGAGCGCCTTGAGGCGCGGCATGTGGTCCAGCAGCCGTGGGGTGAGCCCGACGACGTCCAGGACGAGGAGCGGTGTCGGGCCGCTCCTGTCGCTCCGGTGGCTCGGGGCGCTCATGGCAGCTCCTTGAGGCCGAGGTCGGTCAGCAGGTCGCGGGCGAGGGCGAGTTCGGCGGCGATGCCGTCGGCGAGCCGGTCGCGGGTGCGCGGGCGCAGCTCGGGCGGGAGCGCCTGCCAGGTGTAGGTCTCCACTTCGAGGTGGCGGG